>DASPRM010000102.1 GCA_035624455.1 Terriglobales bacterium | reverse complement strand
TTGCTGGTGCGGTTCCCGGCAGGATCGTACTGATAACTTGCGCCATCAATCGTTGTGACGCCTGCCTGGTGCAGAACCGCCAGTAGACGCGACAGAGAGTCGTAGCTGTAGCTCGTGCTGATGCCGTTGGGACGCGTGAGTCCGGTCCTGCGGCTGAGCGCATCGTAGCCTAGCGTGAACTGACCCGCCCATGAGTTTGTCAAACTGTTCAAGCGGTTCAACGAATCGTATTGATACGAGTTCGTGCTTCCATCAGGCGCGGTGAAAGAAGTCCGGTTGGAAGCCTTGTCGTAGGCGTACGAGTTGGTGAAGTTCGTGCCGGGCAGGAAGGAATACTGCGTCGTGGTGCCGATCAACCGTCCCATATTGTCATAAGCGAATCCATAGGTGCCGGTGGGATCGGTGACCTGCTTAATCTTGCCTACCAGGTCGTAAACGTAATCCACGCCAGTTGAATCGGGATAGCCCTTGTGGGTGAGCCGATTCAGCGCGTCATAGACGTAGTTGATCGTTTGGCCCTTGCGGTCGGTCTTGCTAGTGAGATTGCCTATCGCATCGTAGGCATAGCTCTCGCCAGAACTTTTCCGCCAGCGGCGGGTTCCCATTGGTGAGTAGTTAGTGAGCAGGAGGCTGTAGAACATGGCAAAGCGAGCGATATTAGCGATGCTTGGCCTGATGGCAGTGATGGCGCTGGCGGCGCCTTCGAAGGCCAGGGCACAGGTTTTTGTCGGCGTTCATGTAGGCCCGGTGGTACCCCGTCCTGGATACGTTGTAGTGCCTCCGCGTCCTGCGTATGTGGTAGTGTCGCCGCGCCCGTATCCGATTGTTTCCTATCCGCGTCCGTATGGGTTTGTTCCAGCATATGTCGGTCCGGTTCCAGGCTACTACTATCGCGGACGCTGGTGCCCGAGGGCTTACGTCTACCGCGGATATGTTGCCCCGCCATATTTCAGGCGGTAAGCGCACAAGTTTCAGCTGACTCAGACTCTGCGCAGCAAAAGAATTGCCCCACTCAAGCCAATGAAGGCTTGAGTGGGCAACCCGTCCATATCAGCACCAAGAGCTAACGCAATAAAGCTCGGGAATGCGAGAATCTCTCCACCCAGATTAGCGCCGAAAAGCAGGGCGCGAACCTGGGGCACCAGCCGCTTCCATTTCACCCACCCTTACGCCCAACAGAAGGGCTAGAGGGTGGGCCACCCGCAGCGCGAACCTGGGGCACCAGCCGATCTCCAGAGTGCCATTCAGCCTTGCGTCCTCAGCGTCAGCAGTGTGACCTCCGGATCAACCCCCAATCGCGCGGGGACGCCGATCGTGCCCAATCCGCGATTCACGTATAGGAATGAACGTCGAGCAGTCCCGTTCAGGGGCAGCGAATACAAACCGGCAATGAACTTTGTAATAAAGCGCGCCGGATTCCAGCGGTGGTCGACAATTTCCACCTGCACCTGACCACCATGCGTGTGTCCCGCCAAGCTGAGCTCAATTCCCAATTCTGCGGCGCGATAGAAACTATTGGGATTGTGTGAAAGCAACAGGTTGGGGACATCGCGGCGAATCAAAGGCTCGATCGCGCTGAGCATGGGCGCGTGTGCGCCACTGCGAAAGCGCTCTCGCTGGTAGTCGACGCCAACGAGATTGATCTCTTGTCCATTCCAGCGAAGTGGCGCGTTCTCCTGGCGTAAGAGCCTCATACCATATTTTTGGAAGAGCTGCTGAGCGGTTTCCTCCGCGTCGGCATAGATTTCATGATTGCCGTTGCAGCCCCAGGTGCCGAGAGGCGACTGCAGGCGGCTCAACTCGGCGATACAGTCGTCCAGCGGGTCGCCGGCGCCAGTCAGAAAATCGCCGGTCACTACGGCGACCTGGGCGCCCAGGCCATTGGCCATGTCCACGGCGCGGCGAATCTGCTCGGGAGGCATGAAGGAACCAACGTGGATGTCGCTGAGTTGCACGATGCGAAAGCCGTCCAGAGCCGGCGGCAGGTTCGCGACTGGAACCTCTACGCGGTGTACGGTGAATTGCAGCCGTTCGCGGGCGAAGCCGTAGAGCGCTGCCAGCAGCGGAGCCGCGCCTGCTGCCGCGGCCGCGTAGCGAAAAAACGATCGTCGCCCGAGGTCTACCGCCGTGTTCTGAGCTATGGTTGGCGAGGCCGGTGGTGTCCGCCGGAACAGTTGTGCCCCCCGGTCCCATATCCATTCGATGCCATGGACCAGCTTGACCAGGAGGAAGGCAAAGAACGAGGGGACTAGCCAAAGTTGTGCCAGGGTCATGATCCAGCGGGTGGGTCCCGATCTGGGAAGGAAATGCAGGAAGAGCCGGTCAGCTAGGACTACAATCAGCCATAAGAGGGCTGCCACGACCAGCGTCCGTAGGAGCAGAATCCACTTAGGCGACCCAATCCGCTTCAGAGCCCGCCAAGCCGAGCGAAACCAGAAGAGCTGCGCCGACAAGAGCAGCACGAGTACAAGCAGCAGAATGAGCGCTTGCAGCGCTCCCCACTTAGGTCCCAATCCCAACTCCTTGTGAAATCATCAAGTTCTGCCCACCGCTGATGCCACACTCCCACATGAAGACGGAAACAAGTCGTCGCTGATTAGCAGGGTCGCGATTTGTGGTGGCCGCCCACGCAGCCTAGCTACCGTCTCAGATTGAAACTACGAGGGCGGTGCTTAGTTGGATGCAGCATCGGTGGCAATCAGACCACAGCTTCCTGAATATGCAGTGGGCGGCAAGTCAGGCAGCAGGCAAAAATCGGTTTGCGCTGGTCACAAATTGGTAGTTCAAAGGTCACAGGGAGGCGTGTTTAATGCCGCCGACGATGTTGCCCATTTTGGGCTAATTTGTCCGGGAATGGGACGGTGGTTCATGGCTATTGTGCCAATCCGGGCCCAAGATGACGTCTTTGTCGCGCCCGAATCCAGTGCCGATTCGGGCCAATCGCCAGATTTCGGTGAACTGAGCGGGCGACAACTCCTGCTGGCCGCTCTCGATGCCCAACCTCACGCCATGATGCTGGAGGTGGATGGCCGTATTGCCTACGCCAATCTCTGTTATGCGCATCTTGCGGGCTATGAGAGCGCACGCACAATGATAGGGAAGCCGGTAGAGGCAGTTACTATCGATTCTTCGCGAGGGTGCGCTTGTTGGCCGCGCAGCGAGAGTCCCCCCAAAAAGTCGTCCTGCGCCAGCGCCAGCGCTTCAAGGAGCAACGGTGACTTCAGACTTGAAAGCTCGCGCACGGAGGTGAAAGTCGGAGAGCGGGTGCTCGCGATCCATGTGCTACGCGACATCAGTGGGCAGCGGCGACTGGAGGAGCAACTGCTGGAATCGCAGAAGAAAGAAGCCCTGGGCCTGGTGGTGAGTGGCGTTGCTCACGATTTCAACAACATTCTGACAGCAATCACGCTGCATGCAGATCTGCTTTTGACCGAACTGGCGTCGGGCAGTTGGTCGCGCAGGCAAGCGGAAGCGGTCCGCTCGGCGGCAGAGAAAGGGACAATTCTGGGAAGACAGCTTCTGGATTTTGTTCGCCACAAGGCCGCGCAGCCTGAGGTGGTCTGCCTGAACGACGTACTGGCCGAGAGTCGGGTGCTCCTGCAACGGCTGATTGGAGAGCAAAATGAGCTGGTGGCCTCGGTTCAGGCCGCGCCGTCGCACGTCTGGATCAATCCCGGACAACTGCAACAAGTAATTCTTAACCTGATGTTGAATGCGCGAGATGCCATGCCCCGAGGAGGGCGGATCGAGATCCAGATGTCGGAGCTGCTCCTGGATACTAAAAGCGCTCCGCCATTCGGTCTGAAGCCAGGATCCTACGTCAGGCTGGCTGTATCTGATAACGGCGTTGGGATGGATGCGGCTACCCAGAGTCACGTGTTTGAGCCGTTTTTTACCACCAAAACCAATGGCAATGGAACAGGTCTGGGCCTCTACACGGTGCGCATGATCGCACGGCAGAGTGGCGGAACGGTCCGCCTCCTGAGCGCGCCAGGGGAGGGAACCCGAGTAGAAGTATTTCTGCCGCTGATCACCGATAAGGACAGCGCGTCCCTGCTGACACCAGAGACGGAAGCGAGTTAACCCAGTAGGGGATCGAGGCAGTTGGCACGATCAATCGATCTCTGCAATTAGATGTCGAAGAGCCCGCGGCGGCCATAACGCTGCTTACGACGGACCTCAGGCTGCGTAACGTAAAGGAGGAATCATATGGCTGTTTTATTCAATCCGCCGACCCGGGAAATTCCAGGAGCCCATTTGCTGAACGTTCTTATTATTGACGACGAGCGCTCTGTCCGCGACGGCTGCAAGGAGGCCTGTCGGCTTACTGGCTTTAACACATTTACCGCAGATTGTGCCGATCAGGCTTACAAGGTCATGGGGACAGAGAGTGTCGACATTATCTTGCTTGACCTGAAGCTCCCCGGCGCCAGCGGACTGGAAGTACTGCGTGAGATCCGCAGTCGGCGTCCGGAGGCGGCGGTCATCATCATCACGGGATACGCCACTGTCCAATCAGCGGTACAGGCCATGAAGATGGGTGCGTTCGACTACATCACCAAGCCTTTCAATCTCGATGAGTTGCGCATGATGCTGCAGCGGGCGGTCGACGATCTGAAGATGACAGCGGAAAAGCGAGCCCTGCGCGACAGCCTCCGCTCCAAACAGGGTTTTGGTTGCCTGGTCGGCAAGTCACTGGAGATGGAACGGATTTATCGAATTATCGCCAAGGCTGCGCAGACGGTACACCCGGTACTGATCATTGGGGAAAGCGGCACTGGCAAGGAACTGGTGGCGCGCTCTATTCATTTCAGCGGACCTCATCATGACCAGCCGTTTATTCCAGTGGACTGCGGCTCGCTGGTGCCGACGCTGATCGAGAGCGAGCTGTTCGGCTACGTTCGTGGGGCATTTACCGGAGCCGTGCGCTCCAAGGATGGACTGCTCGCCATCGCCAATGGCGGAACCGTATTTCTTGATGAGATCGGTGAGCTACCGGTGGATCTGCAGGCAAAGCTATTGCGCGCGATTCAGGAGAAGGAAATCCGACCGGTGGGAAGCACCAAGCGTATTCCCATTGACGTGCGAATTCTGGCCGCCACCAATCGCGACCTGGAAACAGCGGTGGCCGAAGGCGGATTCCGCCGCGATTTGTATTTCCGGCTGAACGTGCTGACGATTCGGATTCCTCCGTTGCGGCAGCGAAAGCAGGATATTCCTTTATTGGTTGAGCACTTCATGGACCGCCTGGCACGCTCCACCGGCAGTAAACGTACTTTTAGCGAAGACGCTTTGCAGGCATTTCTAAACTACGATTGGCCGGGAAATGTGCGCGAACTGGAAAACTCGATTGAGCGAGCCTGGGCGATCAGCTCCGGAGCTACCCTAAGTCTGCATGATTTGCCAACCTTCATTCAGGATGCGCAGGCGCATGCAATAGCCCAGCCAACCGCCGGACCGAAAATCGTCCCGCTTGCCGACATGGAACGGGACGCGATTCTCACTGCCATTGAGCAGCTCAACGGTGACAAACTGCTGGCTGCCAAGATGTTGGGAATTGGCAAGACGACGCTTTACCGCAAGCTGAAGGAATATTCCCAAATCTGATGCCGGAGGGCAGACTGTTTTCCCGAACGGGAGATCGGGATGCCCTCTAAGCGCATCTCCGATTGCGCAAGTCGCTGATAATCATGCTATTGCAAAAGGCGAACAAATGGCGAAGAACGTGCATTACTGCAGAGCATGATTCTCTTCATCTCATCTTTCGCACGCAGTCATGAGTGCGCAGCTGCGGTAGAAGCAGCTACGCGTGAAAAAACTCTCTTACAAACGTCGCTGCGAGCAGCAATTCCGATTTTACGGGAGCAGGAATTCGCTGCCGTAGTAATCGATGAATCGGTGGTGGAGGCTCAATCCGATTCGGCTGAGCTGCTCCTCGAGAATCTGGGTCCTGCCGCGCCGGTGTTCATCAATCTCGCGATCCGCGGAACGGAACGGATGGTTGAGGAAGTCCGAGCTGCACTGCGGCGCCGTAAACAGGAACATGAGGCGGCGAGCAGGCACGCAACCGCCGAGCTGCACAGTCAACTAGCCAGCGATCTGACCGGCCTTTTGCTAGCAGCACAAGTAGCGCTGAAGAGCACCGGGCTGTCCGCGGAAGGACAGCAACGGCTGTCCGCGGTTTGCGAATTAGCCGAGAAGCTGAAAAACAGACTCGACCCAAGAGGAAGAGGCTAGAGGGAAGAACCGGAATCCCAAAGACCGACGCACCGGGTCATGTTAAAGCTGAATCTTCGCTGAATGGGGCTCATCCATCATCCAGCAACCAGCTCAGCGAGCGGAGGTGCAGCGTGCCCTTGGTGCGAATCTCCCTGATGCAGGGGAAGACGAAAGAATTCCGGACCGCCGTCGGCGAAGCGGTTCATCGGGCGATGGTCGAGACCATCAATGTTCCGGCTCCAGATCATTTTCAGGTGATCACTGAGCACGCCAAGGAGGATCTAGTTTATGATCCCAGCTTTTTGGACATCGCACGAACCGACGGCGTGGTCTTCATACAGATCTCGCTGAACATTGGGCGAACTGTGGATCAGAAACGCGCGCTTTATCGCCGGATCGCCGAGTTGCTCGCGGAGAATCCCGGAATTCGCAAAGAGAATGTGTTTATTAATCTCGTCGAGGTCGTGAAGGAGAACTGGTCCTTCGGCAACGGCGAGGCGCAGTACACGAAGTAAGGGCGGCTGCAGGGACGAAGCCTGAAGGCGCCTGGTTCCCCTCGGCAGGACGGGGCTGAGTGGGGTATTGCAGTCATTATTGCGAACCAGGCGAGAGAAGAGGTTTGGCGGCCGGTTGCGATTGTGTACCTGTCATTCATGTTTGCGAGATTTGTGCACAGCCAATGCGCTGTGGGATGATGAACTACTACTGGAGGCGACGCGACGCTAATGGCTGATGTGAAGATAACCGTAAGAATGAATGGTCCCTACCGGGTGGAAGCTCCCGAGGGTGCGATCGAGTTGGTTGACGCCAACGGAAATGCCTTTGACCTAAGCACCAAGTTGAAGGAAGGTAAGTTGGCGTTTTCGCTCTGCCGTTGCGGCGGGTCGGTAACTAAACCGTTTTGCGACGGCACTCACTCCAAGACTGGGTTCCAAGGTGCTGAGCTGGCGGTGAAGACAGCGGACGCACAATCAGACCCAGGTGTTCCCAAAGTCTAGGCTACCCAGGTCTCGAAATGCGTGGGACCTGGGGCAGGCATTGCAGTTCTCACAAGATTGCTAGCTGCTGATCGCTAACTGTTCCTTCAGCTGAAAGCCGCTGATTTGCTTCTGCATCATCTGAGCGGCCAAGTCCAGGATGCGGCGGGCAGCCTCCTCCGGGCCGATGCCACGAGAGTGAAGGTTGGAGATCAGGTTTCGATCAGCGTCCGTGTGGTCGTGCCGAGGACGGTAGGCGAGATAAGCAGAGAGGCTTTCAGCAGTGGCCAGCCCCGGCCGCTCGCCGATCAGCAGCACTGCGACTTCCGGTGACAGTATCTCTCCCACTACGTTCAGAATTCCAACCCGGCAATGGCGGACAACGAACGGCTGCCCCACCGTCCAGCCGCGTTCTCTTGCGCCCTCCTGCACACGCGGCAAAAGGCCTGGTACCTGGGCAGAGACGGCGGTGACTGACAAACCATCGCCGACTATGATTTGAAATTGTTTGCCCGACTGGCAGCGACTGCGGACGAGTTCGCGCGCCGAATTGCTGAGCCCTCGCCCCAAGTCCGGGCGGAGCAGGTATTCCTGCTTCGACGTGGCGTGCGTCGAAACTTCAAACAGCTTCCATCGCTCTATAAAATCCCTGCCCAGATCGCGGTTCAGATCAAGTTCGGCTTCGACGGCGTCGCGGGCGGCAGCATGCGCCTCGCGCAATTCCATCTGAGTCGCAGTGCGATACGCCGCTCCGGCACGGCCCGAGAGAATCCGGGCAGGGGTGCGATCACGAATTCGGCGGATAAGCTCTGGCCAGATCTCATTGCCATCGCGGGGCGAATTTCCCGCGAGCTGTCCCGGTTTGGGGTCGGGTTTCTCCGCCATTCAGACAATTTTCTCCAGCGACGATTCCAATCCATGCATCAACTGCCGGCGGGCTGATGCATCGAGCAGCGCGGGATCGCGATCCCGATAGATGCCCATCGCTTGAAGCCATGCCAGGAACTCCGGAGCAGGACGCAGGTCGAACAGCCGCCTGACCGCTAGCGCGTCGTGGTAGCTGGTGGATTGGTAGTTCAACATCACATCATCGGAACAGGGGACACCCATGAAATAGTTGCAGCCGGCTGCGGCGAGCAGCATGAGCAGGTTGTCCGCGGAGTTCTGGTCGGCGGCGGCATGGTTCGTATAGCAGACGTCGCATCCCATGGGCAGCCCCAGCAGTTTGCCCATGAAATGATCTTCAAGCCCCGCGCGAGTGATCTGGCGCTCGTCGTACAGGTATTCGGGACCAATGAAGCCGACGACACTGTTAACGAGGAAGGGCTCAAACACGCGTGCCAGGCCGTACGCGCGGGCCTCAAGCGTCAATTGATCCACGCCGTGATGCGAGCTGGAAGAAAGTGCGCTGCCCTGGCCGGTTTCAAAATACATCACATTGGTTCCTTTCCAGGGTACATTGCGTTTTTGATGATGCTCCAGAGCCGCCTCCCGGCCTTCGCGGAGGATCTCGAGGCTGACTCCAAAGCTGCGGTTCGCTGCCTCCGTCCCGGCGATCGATTGAAAGAGGAGATCGATGGGGGTTCCGCGCTCAAGGGCTGCCATCTGAGTTGTGATGTGAGCGAGACAGCAGGTTTGAGTGGGCACGCGGTATGAGTCCACTAACCGAAGCAAAGCATTCAGAATGGAGGAAACGACTTCCACCGAATCGGTGGCCGGATTCACGCCGATTACAGCATCGCCGCATCCGTAGAGCAGTCCTTCAAAGGTGGTGAGCAGAATTCCGCCCAGATCATCCGCCGGATGGTTCGGCTGAATACGGATTCCCAGTACGCCGCGCCCGCCCATGGTATTGCGGCAGCGCGTGACATTGCGAATCCTGGCCGCGGCCAGAACGAGATCTTTGTTGCTCATGATTTTGGCCAAGGCGGCGGCAATTTCAGGAATCAGGACCCATTGGAGGCGGTGAAGGTCGGCTTCTGCGGTTGCGTCATCGAGGATGTACTCGCGCAGCTCGCCGACAGTCATGCTGCGGATTGCCTGGAATGCCGCGCGATCGTAGGTCTCGAGAATCAGGCGGCTCACATCATCTTTGTCGGGATCGATCAGAGGTTGATTCACGATCTCGGCCAGGGTCAGATCGGCCAGCTTGCGCTTGGCGGCGACCCGCTCGCGTTCCGAATTGGCGGCGAGACCGGCAAGCTGATCTCCTGACTTCTCCTCATTGGCTTTCGCGAAGAGCTCGCGGAGATCGGAGAAGACGAAGCTGTGAGTTGGTGACATGCCGACCGGCTGGTGGCTGATGACAGTAGCATCAAACCGCCGCACACGGAAGATAGCGCAGCTTCCCGTGCGTCGATAGTGTAAAGAAGGGGCGCCGGCGCGCCCCTCGCTTCACCAATCCTTGCGCAATTTATCGTGAGCTGTGGAACCCGCCCACGCCACCGTGGAATCCGCCGCTAAATCCAGCCGAAACGTGCGGAGCCGGAGCGTGTGGCGCCGGCGGATGGAAGTTACCTGCTGGTGGATGGAAGCCAGCTGCCGGCGGAACCACTACCCGATGATCGTGTCCGTAGTACGGGCCTGGCCGGTAATAGTGATAGCGGTAGTAAGGGCCGTAATATCCGAAGTAGCCGTAGGGTGCGCCATAGACTGCCCAGGGCGAGTAGAAGCCCCACCCGAATGGGCTATAAAGGAGTCCGCTGCCAGGGATAAATGTGTAACCACCAAACCACGGGTCCCAGTACCAGCCGGAGACAAATCCCGTAGTCGCATAGCTTGGCGCTAACTGAACGTTAGCCTCAGCCAGATAGGAGGAGCGCAAGCTGCTCCAGCGATACAGATCATCTTCGCTGGCATATTCCTTCTTGTCGAACTTCTTTGCCTTTAGGGATCCACCCGCATTCAGATCGAGTTCGTGTCCGCCTTTGACGTCGATCTGCTTGCCGTCCTCGCTAACCTTGGCCTGGCCATCAAAAACACGAATCTGTGCCTGATCGGCGTTGAAATCGTAAACACCTTTCTTCAGCAACTGAGCGGTGACGTTGTCTTCCGTCACCTGGAGATCGTTTTCATTGTGAATCTCGGCCACCTCTACTTCGGCGTGCCCTTTCTCGAGTTCCACCCTGGTATTAGTCAGACTGGGAGAGATCATCTTCACGGAGCTGTTGTCGCCCAGTCTCAGGAACACCCCTGGGGTCAGCAGGACTTCTGCTTTCCCGTTTTCCGTGCTCAGTACCTGCCCAGGCTCCAGTTGGGTCGAGCCGACGGCTTTCGCGTCGAGGGTTTCTGTGCCGATCAAAGTCTTACCCTCTGTGTAATTCAGAGTTCCTGGACGCCCTGGGATTGCACCAAATGCTGGCACAGTCAGAAGAGCTGCCAGGAAGAAGCTTGCAAAGGCTCCAAACCATGGCCGCTTCATAGCTTTTTGATCACCTCTAACCAATTAGATGCAGCGTTGAGGAGGCAAGTCGCGGGGCGCGTGGATGGCGGGTGCAGCGCTGTAAGTAACTACCTGCCCAGCTTAGAGCTGCATTGCACGGCGCGAAGGTGGGCTACCCCACTGATGACACAGAGACTTTCTGGTAGCTCACGATTACGCTGACTGCTGACTGCAGAGTGCTGATGGCTGAGTGCTCAGTGAATCGTTTTGGTCTTACGCGACATGTAGTCCATCAGCAGGTACTGCCCGAGGGTATAAGGGGTAGTGAAGTAGGCTTTTCCGCGGCACATTTCTGTGACCTTCTGCACAAACTGTACTAACCCGTAATCAGAGGCAAGCATGAAGGTATTGATCATGACCCCGGCGCGCTTGCATTTGGAAACTTCTTCCAGTGTTTGGCTGACGACCAATGGGTCCAAACCAAAGGCATTTTTATAGATGCGTCCGTCTTCAAGGGTCAGCGCCGACGGTTTGCCGTCGGTGATCATGACGATCTGCTTCATGTCTTTGCGCTGGCGCTGGAGGATGCGCTGCGCCAGCCGCAGACCTTCGCGAGTATTCGTGTAGTAGGGTCCAACTTTTACGCGTGCGAGTTGCGTCAGCGGAATCTCCTCGGCGGAATCGTGGAACAGGATCAGCGAGAGGGAATCTCCGGGATATTGGCTGCGAATCAGATGCGAAAGCGCCATGGCGACTTTCTTAGCCGGGGTAAAACGGTCTTCGCCATAGAGGATCATGGAGTGCGAGCAGTCCAGCATCAGCACGGTGGCACAAGAAGACTGGTATTCACATTGGTGGACCTGCAGGTCAGAGTACTCGATATTCAACGGCAGGGTGAGGCCCTCGCGCTGGATGGCACTGGAGAGCGTGGCGGTGATGTCGAGGTTTAGAGTGTCGCCGAATTCATATTGCTTAGCTGCGCCGCTGGTCTCAATTCCGGTGGCCAGGTCGCGGGTGTCGTGACGGCCGAAGCTGGATTTGCCCAATGAGCCCAGCAGATCGCGCAAAGTTCGATAGCCGAGAAAATCCAGGCTCTTGTCGGTAATTTCAAAGCGCGCCTGCGATTGATTCTGGCCGATTTGCCCACCCGCCCCGGCTTCGCGCGAAGGATCAGGCGGCTCATCCACGCTGATGTAGTCTTCCTGCTGCATCCGCTGAATCAACTGCTCGATCAACTCGTCGAGCTTGCCTTCCATTTTCATCTGCTGCAGTTGTTCGCGCAGCTCTTCGTCGAAAAGATCGCTGTTGAGCAGCGCCTCCTCCATGGCGCGCTTCAGTTCCTCCATAGTCTGGCCAAAATCCTGCATGTCGTAAAAGCCCATGTAGGAGTTCTGGAACCCGCTTTGCAGCAGGTAGTCAGAGAGAGCGTTGAGCAAGTCCTCCATGCTCATCTCGGAGGCCGGATCAGGAACGTATTTAGAATAACGAACGCGCTTCATATCCAATTACCGGAGGACTTCTATGATTCACGATCCCACCCTCCGTCTAAGAATGGCGGAAGAGCAGGCGGCCCAACCGTTTGAATCCCAGGTTAGCCAAAAGAGGGCTAACGTGGGGCACCCGCGCCCTAGCATCACTAATTGAACGGCCGCCGCGGGCGGAACGGCGGTTCGTCGGTACGCAACCGTTCCTGCTCGGTTCGGCGCGGTTGCCGTTCACCCGCCGTGAATAGCCGCTCTTCACTGCGACCGATCCGCTTGTGGGCGTACAAACCCTCAAGAACGAATTCCGCAGCCGAAACCTGTAACTCGGGCGGGTCTTTGGGTTTCACACCCAGCGGGGCCAACCGCTCCATCAATCCCTGAATATTTTTGATCGTATCCAGCACTTCAGCGGCAGAGGCAGTGTCCTGCATTTGCACCGATCCACCCAAGTCGAACCATTGGACCACCTGCTGCAGGTTTGCGCCGTGGAAGTAAGCGTCGAAGGTGTTGGCCACCGCGGTTCGGATCAGCTCCCGCACCACAGTATCGGCTCCCTTGACCTCACCTTCGTATTCCAACTCCAGCTTTCCGGTAATGGCCGGCATGGCCGCGTAGATGTCCCCGATGCGGGGAACCACGATTTCTTCTCTATTCCGGATACTGCGGCGCTCGGCATTGGAAATCACGTTCTCCATGCAAGTGATGGGGAGGCGCTGGCTGACCCCGGAGCGCTTGTCGATACGCTTATCTTCCCTGGCGGTAAACGCGATGCGCTCGATCACCTCCTGCACGAACTTTGGCACCTCGAGCATGTAGCTGTCGCGCTGAACCCAGGCTTCCTGGGCGGTGATGGCTATGCCTTCATCCACAGTGGCCGGATAGTGCGTGCGAATTTCGGATCCGATACGATCTTTCAGGGGAGTAATGATCTTCCCGCGAGCTGTGTAGTCTTCCGGGTTGGCACTGAACACCAGTGCCACATCCAGCGGCAGGCGCACCGGATAGCCCTTAATCTGTACGTCCCCTTCCTGCATGATATTGAACAAGCCGACCTGAATTTTGCCCGCCAGATCAGGCAACTCATTGATCGCGAAGATACCGCGATTGGCACGCGGCAGAAGCCCATAGTGGACGGTAAGCTCGCTGCCTAATTCATGCCCGCCGCGAGCCGCTTTGATGGGATCGATATCGCCAATCAAATCGGCAATGGTCACGTCTGGAGTGGCCAGTTTTTCAACATAACGGGCTTCGGGGAGCAGGTAGTCAATGGGAGTCGCGTCACCTTCCGCCTCTACCAGTTCGCGGCAACGGCGACAGATGGGAGCATAGGGATTGTCGTGGATCTCGCATCCCGCGATGTATGGCATCTCGGGATCGAGTAAACCGGTGAGGGCGCGCAGGATTCGGCTCTTGGCCTGGCCGCGGAGGCCGAGAAGAATGAAATTGTGCTTTGAAAGAATGGCGTTCACGATCTGAGGAACGACCGTGTCGTCATAACCGACGATGCCTGGGAAGACACTCTCGGTGTTTTCCTCGCGGAGCCTAGCTATGAGGTTCTCTCTCAGTTCGTCTTTTACGCGGCGCTTGCGAAGCCGGGCTTCGCAGAAATTGCTGTGGCGAAGACCACCAAGTGTCCGAGGGAAACTCATATGGGAAGGGGACCTCACTCCGATCACGTCTTGGGCGATTATACCCGCATAATCCCAACATCGTGTGATGCAGGTTTTCGATAGGAGGGTGGAGCAGCGCAAGGTATGCGAGCGGAACGGGAGCCCAATCTAACCAATCGGGCTAGCGTCCTTGGCTCTCTTTGACCTAGCAGTCAAACGCGAGGTGGTAGAGCGGTGACGCCGGCGCTACGCTCTGCCGCCCCTTCGGGGCGCGATTTCTGGGTCTCTCACTTGGCTGAAAAAATCAGTTCTCACGACACTGTAATCATCCCAGTTCGTCCAACATCGACTGCATTTCTGATTCAGCGTGGCGATTGCTGGTCCGCCGAGCGCAGGAGAGGCCATCGGCGAGCATCTGACGCGCCTCCTCGGTGCGATCGGCTTTCATCAGCGTCTGCGCAGCCATAAAGTAGCCGTTGGTGTAATCAGGATTTGCCCTGAGCAGCGAAGAAAATTCGGCGAGGGCCGCCTCAATCTCACCCCGGCCGGAGTACTCCGTTGCCAGCGAGTAGCGGGCAAAGGCGTTGTTGGGATCCTGCGAGAGGATTTCTTTCAAGCTGGCAATTCGATCCATGGCTATTGTGGTTTCTTGGGCTCTTCGGTGGCCGGCCGGACTGATGTTCCCCATGGCCTGGCAGCCATGCGCAAGCGACGGATCTCTTCCATGCGCTCACGAATGCGCTTCTCGAGTCCCTGGTCGGACGGCTGATAGTACTGCCGGTCCCGCAGGTTGTCGGGCAAGCACTGCATATCAGCTACTTTGCCCTCCAGGTCATGAGCATACTGATATCCCTTGCCGTAGCCGATCTGCTTCATCAGCGGGGTCGGTGCATTGCGCAGATGCAGGGGAACTGGCTGCGCCACCGTTTGTTCCACATCTTCGTGAACCCGGGCATAGGCTTCGTAAAGCGAATTGGATTTGGGGGCCAGCGCAAGATACACAACAGCTTGCGCCAGGGCGAGGTCCCCTTCAGGCATACCGATGAAATCAACCGCGTCCCGTGCGGCAACCGTGATTCCTAGTGCGCCCGGGTCAGCCATGCCGATATCTTCCACCGCCATGCGAACTACGCGACGAGCGATGTACAGGGGATCCTCTCCCGCTTCCAGCATGCGAGCCAGCCAGTACAGGGCCGCGTCCGGATCGCTGTTGCGCACCGATTTGTGCAACGCGGAAATCAGGTTGTAGTGTTCTTCCCCTGCTTTGTCATACAGCAGGACGCGCTTCTGGAGGGCATTCTGGACGATCTCGTCGGTGATGGTGGGCTTGCCGTCGGCTGCGTTGCGGGCGAGAGTCGAGGCGACCTCCAGCACGTTGTAGGCGGCGCGAGCATCCCCACTTGAGTAAGCCGCGATACGCGCCAGAATTTCGCCGGAAGCTTCGATGTTCAAATCCCCCAGGCCACGTTCACGATCTTCGAGTGCCCGGCGCAGGAGGAGCACGATCTCGTCTTCTGTTAACGGCTGAAGCACGTAGGTCCGGCAGCGCGAAAGCAGGGCAGAGATGATCTCGAATGAGGGATTTTCAGTGGTGGCGCCGATCAGGCGGATGTTGCCTTTTTCGACGTGCGGCAGAAAGGCGTCCTGCTGGGCCTTGTTGAAGCGATGAATCTCGTCGATGAAAACGATGGTGCGGGTTCCGTACTGCCTGGCCTTTTCAGCGTCGGCCATTACTTGCTTAATTTCCTTGATGCCTGCGAGCACGGCCGAGAATTCGATGAACTCGGCGCGCGTGACGCGGGCAATGATGTGCGCCAAGCTGGTTTTACCGACACCGGGCGGACCCCAGAAGAGGATCGACCCGAGATCATCGCGCTCGATTTGTACGCGCAACGGCTTTCCCGCAGCCAGCAGGTGTTGCTGACCGACGAATTCATCCAACGAGCGCGGGCGCATGCGGTCGGCCAGCGGCCGGGTCTTATCCACCGCTTCAGCATCACCGGGAATTGGTTGAAACAAGCTCATGCATCGGTTCTCGGGCAAAAAATGTGGCGATTCTGTCGAGGCTCCGCCTCGACCTTCCACCCCAGGCAAAAAACGGCTACGATGTGGCACCCTCCAGTTTCTTTCTCTGTCGTGCGGCCTCATACAGCACAATTGACGCCGCCACGCCGGCATTCAACGATTCTACGCGCTCCGACTGGGGAATACGCACCAGTTGCTGCATTTGAGCCATGTAGGCGCGCGGGAGACCAGTTCCTTCCCCACCGATGAAGACAGCCAAAGGCCCGGTGAGATCAACGGCATCGAGATCCTCGCCTTTGTGCGATGTAGTCGCGACTAATTTGATGGATTTTTCCCGCAGGCGGCCCAAATCCTCCTCGGACCAATCCAGAACAGGCAGCCGAAAGAGCGATCCGGCCGACGCCCGGATGACCTTGGGATTAAATCGTTTCACCGTTTTCTCAGCCGCCAGCAAGGCATCGGCGCCAAAAGCTTCGGAGGATCGAATGATGGTACCGAGGTTCCCCGGGTCCTGGATGCCAACGGCGCCCATGAGGAACGGAACGGGGCGCGCCAGCACCTGCTCCAGCTTGTAATCTCGTAAACGTACAAGCGCCGCCACGCCCTGCGGAGTTTCGGTGTCCACCGCACCGTCAAAAACATCATCGGGGAGCAGCAGCGTGTCCAAGTGAGTGGACAATTGCGGCAACAAACGTTCCGCCTGTTCGTGTGCTGATTGGCGAAAAAAGACCGCCTTAAAGCGCAAGCCGCTGCGGATCGCCTCCTCGATCAGCCGGATGCCCTCGATGGCGCAATAGCCGTCGGATGTGGTCTCCGCCTGCTGGAAGGCGTGGCGCAACTCTTTGACCTGAGAATTCTGGCGGCTCGTGATCTTCCGCAGGCGGTCTAGCTCGGAGCTTGGCATGTAGGGAGGTGCTGCCGCTGTTACCAGGCCATCATACGCCGCGAGTCGGAGCTTTCCGATTCAACAGCTTTAGCCTGTATTTATCATTGGACATAGTGGGTGGAGCAGGGCTTTCAGCCAAGCATTTCCACCGCGGAGAATTCGGGCTTCAGCCGCTGAGGGACACTTTGCCTGCACTGCGCCTGCTTTCCTTCGGGGCGAAAGATTGTGCGTGAGAACTCTGTCGTGCCTAATGGCACTCACAATTTTTTTCGATTTCCCCGGCTCACGCCGGGGCTATGCTCTGCCGCCCCTTCGGGGCTGGATTTCTGGCATGTCTGGGACCACTTGACTCGCCCAAAAGCAGTTCTCACGTACGCCCTGAAGCCCCGATTTTTTGGATGTTGATGCAGGTCTGAAGGCCTGGTTCACGTATCGTGTGCCCTCAATCTTCACCATGCTCTCTTGCTCTAAACCCGAGTGATATGTTAGTTTTCGCCGTTTCTGGACAAGGTTGGAAAGGAAACCGGGTTTGCGCGCGGAAATCATCAAGATTCACCAGACCGCTCCGGAACCCTCGCTCATAGCCTATGCCGCCGAGAAGATTCGGCAGGGCGAGGTGCTAGGGATGCCCACGGACACGTTTTACGGACTGGCGGCCGATCCGCTCAATTTGCGGGCGGTTGATCGCATCTACGAAATCAAATCGCGCGGCCGTCACAAGCCGCTCTCTCTGCTCATCGAAAGCATTGAGCAGGCCGAGGAATTGACGCGTCCTCTACCGGAAGAGTTCTATGCGCTGGCGCGCAAGTTCTGGCCCGGGCCGCTGACCTTGATTGTCAAAGCATCGTCGCGGCTGCCGCTGAAGGTCACGGCCAATACCGGCAATGTTGCGCTGAGAGTGCCGGCAGCGACGATTCCGGTAGAAGTAATCCGAATTTCCGGCCTGCCTATTACCGCTACTTCAGCCAATCTGAGCGGGGCAGCGGAATGCACCACAGCGGAAGCGGTGCGCGAGCAACTCAAAGACCGGCTCTCGATTATTCTCGATGGCGGCCCCTCACCGCGCCACGTGCCCTCGACCATCGTTGACCTGAGCGAAGATGGGGAATGGCGAGTGCAGCGGGAGGGCGCGATTCCTACCCAGGAGATCGTCAACGCGCTGGGTCAGGCCTTTAGCGAAGGATGACCGCAGTTCCTCCTCCTGTTGATCGGCCTGCGAGGCAGCGCACGACCGCGGCTCTCCTGGTCGTGGCCCTTCTTGTGTTTGTGATCGCAGCCGGACTGGTGCGAATCGCTTCGCTGATCTCGCGCCAGGCGGGGCAAAACGAGATTCGCCCCGCAGATGCCATCGTGGTCTTCGGGGCAGCGGAGTATTCAGGGCATCCTTCGCCCGTCTATCGTGCACGCCTGGAGCACGCCTTTAGCTTGTTTGAGAAGGGAATCGCACCCGTAGTGATTACGACTGGGGGAGCGGCCGAGGATCCAACCTATAGCGAAGGTGGCGTAGGGCGCGACTTCCTGGCCCGCCGCGGCATTCCTGACGTTAATCTCATTGCCGAGACCCAAGGTGGAAATACCGCGGAATCGGCGGCGCGGGTTGCGGTGATCATGAAAGCCAACGGCATGCGGACCGCCCTGGTGGTTAGCGATGCCTACCATATCTTCCGGATCAAGGCCATGATGGCGAAGGAAGGAATTGAAGCCTATGGCGCGCCTCGGCCGGACTCGCTCCCTCATTCTCCCTGGGGCCGGATAGAAGGGGTGGTTCGGGAAGCGATGAGCTACTCTCTCTGGAGGCTGCACATCACGTAGATTGCGAATCCGATTCGTAGCTGGGTGGTCCGCCGTGCACCTTTGTTTGGCAGAGGGATTCAACATCGACGCGCCTTCCGCAGCGGTCATTGCTTGCGAGCCAAGGACAAGGGCATATATCCGGGTCCGCGCAGCGGCCTGCCCCCGACTTTCCCCGTGAGCTTTCCATCGACCAGCGAAAGGACACCGTTGACCCAGACGTATCGCACACCGACCGAGGGCCGGTTGGGATCCGTATACGTGGCAACGTCGTTGATCTTCTCCGCATCGAAGATCGTGATATCTGCAAAATATCCCACGCGCAGCAACCCACGATCAGTGAGCCTCACCCGCTGAGCGGGAAGGGAGGTGAATTTGCGGATCGCTTCCTCCAACCTCAGCACATGCTGCTGGCGAACGTAAGTGCCGAGAATGCGTGGGAAGCTGCCATAGGCGCGCGGATGCGCGTTTCCCTCTGACAGGGGACCGGTCGGGCTCACTTCCCCGTAGTCGGTTCCGACGCTCACCCAAGGCTGCTGCATCGCCAAACGTAGATCGTCTTCATTCATGACGAAATAGATGGCACCGGTGTTGTCGCGATCGGCGATGACCAGATCCATGAGTGCGTCGAGGGGATCCTTATGATCCATCTCTGCAATCTGTGCCACGGTTTTTCCCTGATAGCGCGCCAGCGACTGATCGAGCACTGAATTCACCAGAATCCGCTCGGGGCCGGCCAGGAGCCACCAGTTTTCAAACGAAGTCTGCGAATTTGAAAGATCATTACGGATGGCGTTGCGTTGCTTGGGATCGCGCAACCTGGCCAGGAAGGCATCGGTCCCGCCGGCATGATATTGCGGCGGAATGGTGGCCCCTAGAGAGGTGGCGCCGGCCAGATAGGGATACTGATCCGCGGTGACATCAATCCCCTCTGCGCGAGCCTTCTCAACGGCTGCCACCACGTCCTGCATCTTTCCCCAGTTCTGCTTGCCGGAGACTTTGAGGTGAAAGATCTCAACCGGGATGTGAGCCTCTCTTCCGATCCGGAATGCCTCTTCCAGTGCCTGAGGCTCAAGATTGCTTTCACTGCGAATGTGGGAAGCATAGATGCCGCCATAAGCAGCTGCCACTTGCGCCAGAGCGATCAACTCATCCGTGCGCGCGTAATTTCCTGGGGCATAGATCAGCGCGGTGGAGAGTCCCATAGCGCCCTGGCGCATGGCAGCTTCCACCAATTGCTGCATGCGCTTCAGCTCCTCAGGCGTAGGGGCGCGATTCTCCCGGCCAATTACCAGCTCACGCACTTGTGCCGCACCCACATAGGTGCCAATGTTTATGCCCGAGCCTTGCTGCTGCAGCCTGCGAAAGTAGCCGTCGAGATCGCGCCAATCCACCTGCAATTTGAAGTGTTCGAGAAAGTCCTTGGCAGCGGCAATGGTGGCATCGTTTTGCGGCGCGATCGACTCACCTTCGCCGGTAATGTCCGTCGTAATTCCCTGGGTCAGCTTGCTAAAAGCGCCCCGGTCGATGAGTAAGTTGACTTCCGACTGTCCCAGCATGTCGATAAAGCCGGGCGTCACGACCAATCCTGTGGCATCGATGGTTTGGCGGGCGGTAGCGCCTTCAGGTGCACGGCCGACCAAGGTGATCCGGTCGCCTTTAATGCCTACGTCGGCATAGGTCCAGGGGTTGCCGCTGCCGTCGATGACACGGCCATGGCGAATGAGGGTGTCAAATTGCTGAGCAAACCCGCTTAGTGTCAGCAGGAAGAGTAGAAATGCAAGGATCGATTTGTGCATGGGAGATTTTCAGAGCCCTCAATGAAACAGTCTGGCGAGTGCGAATCCGACCACCGCCGCCAGCGTTGTGCCTGCGAAGTTCACAGCATTATTGCCGATCACGGAACGGCGCTCCAGGGTAGCGCCCAGGTAGCTATCAGCGGTCGTGCCGATCATAGCAGCCCCAGCAACCACGATAACGGCACGAAAGGGAATCGTCGCTGCGGCTGCGCAGATGCCTGCAACAACCAATGCAGCGAGCAGTGCGGAAAGTGTCCCCTGGGCGCTGACTGCACCGTTGGTTCCGACAGGAACAGCACGAAAATCAGTGATCAAATAAGCTTGCTCGCTTAGCGCCTCTCCACATTCGCTGGATGCGGTATCTGCTGCCGCTTCCGCCAGAGCAGACACCATCGCGATAAGCCAGGGTTGAAGCGGGAAGGCGAGCGCCAGCACTGCACAAGCTGCGGCGGCGCCCAGATTAGCCCATACCTGAGCCGCCGAGCGGCCTTGTTTGCTCTCTGCGATCCCGAGCTGCTGTTTGCGAGCATAGCCAAGGCGCGATGAAACGAAGGCGAGAACAAATACCGACACCAGCCCGAGGAAACCGCCACTCCCAGCACCCAGGTAAAGCGTGAAAGCTATCATGGCTCCGGCGATGGCGCCATTGCGCGTGACGCCACGCAGCCAATATGCCGAAATGGCAAATACCGCAGTCAGCAGGGCCGCCGGTATCCAACGCGCACGCAGTGAGCCAGCGATCAGGCTGGGCTGACCTGATGCAAGGAGCACGCTTGCTGTGTGGATGAGCCGCACGGAAGCGGCATCGTATCAAACCACGAACCTACCATGCCTTTCCTGGGAGAACTAAGCTGAAGGAGATCGATCAAGCTATTTGTATTGGAACATTGGGGTCCGCAGGTTGATAACAAAAGCGAGTCCTTTCGTGCCTTCCTTCATCTTTTAGTTCGTCTTACTTGGCGACCACTCGCGTGACATTTTCGGGGTCTTGGATCGGAGATGGCGCCAGCCGCAACCCCGTTCGCTTAGGAGCAATGAATGGCACGAATGAAGGCAGCGCAGATAGCAACTCCAGGAGGCGAGTGGCAGTTAGTGGAACGCGAAATTCCCGAGCCCGGCAGCGGGCAGGTCCGGATCAAAGTGGAGGCTTGCGGCATTTGCCACAGCGACATGGTAGTTAAGGAAGGCATCTGGCCGGGCCTACAGTATCCACGCATCCCGGGACATGAGGTGGCGGGTAGAATCGATGCCATCGGCAAGAATGTAGAGGGATGGCTTAAGGGCCAGCGTGTGGGCGTGGGATGGCACGGCGGTCACTGCTTCCACTGCGAGGCTTGCCGCCGCGGCGATTTCATTCTCTGCCAGTTCGAAAAGATTACAGGTGTTTCTCACGACGGCGGCTACGCCGAATACATGATCGCTCCGGCGGAGTCGGTGGCTGCCATGCCGGATGAGCTGGGGGCGGAGGAGGCCGCTCCGCTGCTCTGCGCTGGGATCACAACCTTCAATGCGCTGCGTAACGCCGGCGCCAGGGCCGAGGACCTGGTAGCCATCCAAGGCATAGGGGGATTAGGCCATCTCGGCATCCAGTTCGCCAGCAAATTGGGATTCACCACGGTGGCTATCGGCCGGGGAAAAGATAAAGAGCCCCTGGCGCGACAATTGGGCGCGAAGCACTATGTCGATAGCGCCGTCGATGTGGCAGGCCAGCTTAAACAACTTGGAGGCGCGCGAGTCATCCTGGCGACCGCGCCTGACAGCAAAGCCATCAGTGCTTTGATGGATGGTCTCGGCCTTAATGGAAAGCTTTTGATCGTGGCGGTGCCCAACGAGCCCCTGGCTGTAAACCTGCTTCCGTTGATTCTGGGCAGACGCTCGATTCAGGGGTGGCCCTCAGGCACGGCGAAGGATTCAGAGGACACGCTGCAATTCAGCGCGCTCAGCGGAGTTCGCCCCATGATCGAGCGATTTCCTTTGGAGCAGGTGAGCGAGGCCTATTCGCGCATGGAGCGCGGACAAGCGCGTTTCCGGGTGGTTCTGACGATGAAGTAAGAACTTGATTTCTCCCGACAAAAACGTTTTCCTCAAATCAGCCATTGGCAGCCGTGAGCGCTCAACGATATGCTTGAGCGCTTAGAGGAAGACGCACCTTTGGCCTGTCCCTATTTTGCTCCCACGGAACGGTTCGATGATGCCGGTTGGGTTCACCCGCAGAGACTGCCGCTTGGAGCCGGCTTCAGAGGGCGGTGCTGCGCTCCAGAACATGATGGATCCGTTCCGACTGATGAGGCGCTTCGCAGCCAATGCAATCTTGGGTATGCCCACCAGTGCGGCTGGCTTCCCGCGGAACGCTTCGCCGATGCCGTGCGTTTTTCTATTGCCCAGGATCGCGACCACCAAATTGTGATCTGCTGCGTCTGCGAGCGCAATTACCTGCCCGGCGGAAACAGTTCGCTGCGATACGATACGCAAAGGCGTTATTGGCCGGTGAGCCATCACAACCCGCAAATTCAGCGGCTGGCGCAATGCTTCCTGCAGGTCTACCTCGACCGGCGAGCGATTGGGGTGGAAGCTACACAAGAGCGAGAAGGGAGTGACGAAACGAATGAGCTCCCCGGGTGAGGTTCTGCTGCAACCGCGACCGATCCGCGAGTCAGCCTCCGAGATGGTGGAAATTGTATTACCCAACGATGCCAACCCTCTGGGCGCGCTGCTTGGCGGGAGACTGATGCACTGGATCGACATGGCTGGTGCACTTGCGGCTCATCGTCACTCGCGCAATTACGTAGTCACCGCCTCTATCGACCACCTGGATTTCCTGACACCGGTGCATGTGGGCGACCTGGTGATTCTGCAGTCGCAGGTGAATCGCGCGTTTCATACTTCGATGGAAGTGGGGGTAAAGGTGCTGGTGGAGAACTACATTACCGGAACGCGCCAGCACGTCAGCTCGGCTTATCTGACGTTCGTTGCCATCGATAGGCATGGCCGCCGGCTGCCTGTCCCTGCGGTTATTCCGGAATCCGGTGAAGAAAAACGGCGCTACGAGGACGCCGGCCGCCGTCGGCATTTGCGAGAGCAGGAGCGCGCCCGTAAACAGGACCAGAACTCTGTGCGCGCGTGAGGGTCTCAAACGAGCGCAGCGCGACGTGCATTAGTGTGCTTTTGCAGATTCTGGTGGGCATGCCGCGGGCCTTGAAAAGCCGCAAGTGCTGCCTGCCCCAGGCTGATCCCACCGTCGTTGGGGGGCACCGTGTGATTGGTCCATACCTGCAAGCCCGCGTTCTGGAACAGCTCCTTCAGATCCAGCATCAATAACTCATTCTGAAAAACGCCGCCGGACAGGACTACAGTATCCACCTGGCAGTCCCGGCAGAGCGTTGTCGCGGCTCCATGCAAGCCCTGGGCTATAGCTCGCTGGAAGGAGCGCGCGATTCGAGTGAGAGGTCGTCCTCGCAGGCGGTCCTTGATGACAGCAGCGAGCAGTGGCCTGAAGTCCAGCCCGGCGTCCGCAAATGGAAATGGATACGGCTCTGCGTGTCTGACCTGGCGCGCGAGATGTTCGAGCCACATCGCAGCCTGCCCTTCAAAAGTGATTTGGCGACGGAAGCCAAGCAGTGCCGCCGCGGCATCAAACAGCCTTCCGAAGGAAGTTGTGCGAAAGCAGCGCACATTACGGCGAATCAGGTTCTGGGCATCGTGATAACGGGCAGGGAAGGCGAACGGCCTGAGCGTGAAGTCCCGTTCGTGGTCCAATTGCGCAAGAAAACCCGCCGCAGCCTGGACCGGAAACTGCGCTGCGGCATCTCCACCGGGGAGGAAGGCAGGCCGAAGGTGAGCCACCCGCTGAAAACCTTCCGCTATGCTGCCGACGAAGAATTCGCCGCCCCAAATCGTGCCATCGTCTCCGTAGCCTGTGCCGTCCAAACTCACTCCCAGCACGCGTTTTTGCCACTCGGCGCGCTCTGCCAAAACCGACGCAATGTGTGCACGATGGTGCTGCACGGATTGTCGCTCTGCCGCCGGAAGTCCGAGTGCATGCTGAGTCGAAAAATACTGCGGGTGTGAATCGTGCACGACCAAAAGGTTTTCGCGACGCACCTCATACATCGCAAGCAGGTCTTCTATAGTGGCATGAAAAGCACGGCGTGCCTCGTAGTACTCTAAGTCTCCGATATGATGGCTGACGAATGCCTGGCCGTTCACTACCAGGGTGATGCTGTTCTTGAGATCGGCACCTACGGCAAGGATGGGACCTTCAACCGGTAAGCTGGCGACTGCGCCCGGGGCGTATCCGCGAGAACGGCGGAGGATGACAGGGCCAAAGGCGCCGGCGCGAGCTACCGAATCGTCCACGCGGCGGGCGATAGGACGCTCGCCGATCAGGAAGGCGTCGGCGATGCCGCCGAGTTGATCAAGCGCATCACGATCCTGATACGCGATCGGCTCGCTGGAGCGGTTGGCACTGGTCATCACGAGGACATCGGGAGCGCCCGCGTCGAACAGCAGGTATTGCAATGGGGTGTATGGGAGCATCACGCCCAATCCGTCATTATCTGGAGCGACTTGAGGAAGCCTGGTTTTCGCGCCGGCGAGGACAATAGGGCGGGCGTTGGATTTGAGTAGCAGTTCTGCTTCAGGAGTAAGGTCGATCAAGGTGTTCGCAACAGCAAGGTCTTTCGCCATCAGCGCAAACGGCTTCTCCTTGCGGAACTTTCGCTCACGCAGACCGTCCACGGCCGTGGCGTTTCTTGCATCGCAAGCCAAGTGATAGCCGCCAATTCCCTTCACCGCGACAATCATGCCTCGCCGCAGCAGATCTGCTGTTTTTCGAATAGCTGCATTACCACTTAGCGTTTCACCTTTTTGCTGCTGCAAGAAGTAGTCTGGCCCACACTGGGGACAAGCTACAGGCTGAGCATGGAAGCGCCGGTTGCCGGTGTTGTGATACTCGCGACTGCAGAATTGGTCGAGGGGCCAGGCCCGCATGGTGGTGTTGGGCCGATCGTAGGGGAGAGACAGCACCACACTGTAACGCGGTCCGCAGTCGGTGCAATTGATGTAGGGATAGCGATAGCGTGGATTGGCAGGCTCGAAGAGTTCGCGCAGGCAAGCATTACAGACCGGTAAGTCAGGCGAGATGTGCACCGTAGGCCGGTCTCGCCGTTGGCTTTCACGGATTGTGAATTCCGACAAACCTGCGGCTTCTGTTTCACGCGATTCGATGCCTGCAATGCTCGCGGCGGCTGGGGCTTCGGTGGCCAGATCCTTCAGGAAGGCACGCAATCCCGCATCACTGCCTTCCACATGAATCTCGACTCCATCCCCGCCGTTCAGCACCCAGCCGGTCAGCGCATGGGAGTGGGCCAGGCGGTAGACGAAAGGACGGAATCCCACGCCCTGGACAACCCCGCGCACGCGGATGGAGAAGGCAGAACTCATATGACACTTAAGTGCACAACCGCGCCAGGGCAGCCCTCGCAGGGATTCTTTTGCGAAAATCGCATCCCTCAATCTGACGAGTTTGCATCTTCCACAGCCTCAACAAATGCGGGGCAAAGGATCACCGACCAGCATGTCCACCACCCGGCTGCCGCCATATGGTGTGGTGACCAAGACGGCGGCGGCGGGCTGTTCATGAATTTCACCGATCACCCGGGCTTCTTCCCCGCCTGGTGTCTGATGGAGGGCGTTCAGAGCCCGCTCTGCATATTTCGAGGCAACCACCGCGAGAAATTGGCCTTCATTGGCGATGTGCAAGGGGTCGAGTCCCAGCAACTCGCAGGCGCCGCGAACCGCATCCCGGACCGGCAGCGCAGGCTCGAAGAGGTGGATACCCAGACTGCAGTCGCGCGCCAGCTCATTTAAGGAAGTAGCGACGCCGCCGCGTGTCGGATCCCGCATCCAGCGAATGCCCGGGCCCGCGGCTCGAACCATAGCATCTACCAGAGGAAATACCGAGCGCGTATCTGACCGCAGATCAGCCTGGATGTCGAGTTCTCCGCGTGCGAGCAAGATGGTAATGCCGTGATCCCCCATGCAGCCGGAGAGCAAAACTTTGTCGCCCACCTGAACTAAGCGCGGGTCAATCGTCACGCCGGGCAGAGGTGATCCGATTCCTGTGGTGGTGACGTACATCTGGTCTGCCTTGCCATGTTCGACTACCTTGGTGTCGCCGCCCACGATCTGAACTCCTGCCCGCCGAGCGGCTTCTGCCATGGCGCGAACCTCGGCCTCCAAAATTTTCGTAGCTAAGCCGGCCTCCAGAACAAACGTGACTACTATGGCTTCGGGTCTGGCGCCCGCGACTGCCAGGTCATTGATGGTGCCATTGATTGCGAGTTCGCCGATGGAACCGCCGGGAAAACACAATGGGCTGACAACGAAGCTGTCTGTGGTCACGGCGATCCGTGTTCCATTGACCGCAACATGTGCGGCATCGGCTAAGGGCTCCGAGGGAGAATGCAGGAGGAGTGGGGCGAATAAGCCTTCAACCAGCCGTCGGGTGGCTGTGCCTCCGGCGCCATGAGCCATTTCGATCTGCGGGTCGCGAAGAAGAACGGCGAAAGATGGGCTGGAGTCTCTGGCCTCGGACTTCAGGCCGACTGGCTCGGAATGCTCACCATCGCCTTTCGGTGTTCGTAGCTGTAACACGCTGCGCAAGCTCCCTCCGAGGACACCATGAGCGCTCCCAGGGGATGTTCTGGGGTGCACTCCTGGCCGAATAATTTGCACTGCACGGGCTTGAGGACGCCTTTCAGCACCTCGCCGCATTGCGCTGCTTTGGGATCAGTGACGCGCAGACCCGGTATATGGAAGCGCCGCTCGGCGTCCCAGGCAGCATAAGAATCGCGAATGCGCAATGCCGATTGGGAGATCAATCCAATGCCTCGCCACTCGAAATCGGGCCGCAGCTCGAAGACTTCCGCCATCACCTGCAATGCTGTGCGATTTCCCTCCCAAGGCACCGCTCGTTTGTACTGGTTCTCTACCTTCGCTTCGCCGTCGTTGAGTTGGCGGAGGATCATTACGACAGATTCAAGAATGTCCAGAGGCTCGAAGCCGGAAATCACGACCGGCTTGCTTTTATGCTTAGCAATCCATTCATACGCCTGACAGCCAATCACCGTGGAGACATGGCCGGGACCGATGAAAGCATCGAGTTGCACGTCAGCAGAATCGAGGATGGCCTGAACTGCGGGCATGATGGTGACGTGATTGCAGAATACGGAAAAGTTGCGGATACCCTCAGCCTTGGCCCGCATGAGAGTGAGCGCGGTCGAGGGCGCGGTGGTTTCAAAGCCGATGGCGAAGAACATTACGTGCCTGTCTGGATTTGCGTGGGCGAGGGTCAACGCGTCGGAAGGGGAATACACGATGCGCACATCCATGCCGCGGGCTCTGTGTTGTAGCAGGCTCCCGCGTGTGCCAGGGACTCGCATCACGTCACCGAAAGCGGCAAAGATAACGTTCAAGTCTTCGGCGAGGGACAAGCCATCGTCAATCCGGCCCATGGGGAGCACACATATGGGACACCCGGGGCCGTGGATGAACTCGATGCTTTCTGGAAGTATGTCCTTTAGACCGAAGCGGTAGATAGCATGAGTGTGGCCGCCACAGATTTCCATGATTCGGTAATGACGGGCAGGATCAGCGAGGCGGCGAATCTCCCCGGCAGCCTTGTGGACGACCTCTGCGTCGCGAAACTCATCAACAAACTTCATTCTTGCTGCCCGTACGCCCGAACCTCACGGATCGCCTGCTCCGCTTCGCCGAGCCTAGAAAGAGTGAGCATCTGCTCAAGTGCCTCTTGCTCGCTGACCTTACTAATCGCGAAACCCACATGGATCAGGACCCAATCACCGAGTTGGGGCATCTCGTCTTGCAGCAATCCAAGGTCGACTTTGCGGCGCACACCTGCGACCTCGATCGTTGCTAAGCGCGATCGCTCGGCGATCTCAACAATCTTGCCGGGAATAGCCAGGCACATGCGGCGCTCCTGTTGTTGATCTTATCGATAACTTCTACCGGAGCGTTGTGACCTTCATCACTGAACGAGTTGCGAAGCGGTCAAGGTCTGCCAAGGGCCCGGGCGGATTGATCTACAGGGCTTTCTTTGCTCAGGGGAAAATAGAGGCCGAATGGTTACGGTCAGGTTACTACTGGTGAGAATACGACCCGCCGAAACGCTCTTTCCTGTGGTTTAATCATTGGACCGCAATTTGTTAGTGGAATAATACGCAAGACCGTCGCTTGAATCCGGTCTTTGGTTAGATAAGCATTTGGCGCATCTGCGGGCGGGGGACTCATTGCGATCGAGTGCGATGGAGTTCGGGCGGAGCCTCCTCACTCGCTGCCGTAAGTAGTATTGAATCATGGAGATACAAATGGTACTCGGTAGTCGGAAATCCTGGGTTCTGCTGGCTTGTGCGGTGTTTTTGTTGGCGCTGGCTTCGTCTTGTAGCGGCTTCTTCGTTGACCCGCAGTTGACTTCCATCACGGTATCTCCGCCTAGCCCTTCGCTCTTGAAGGGCGGGACTCAGCAATTTTCCGCTTCTGGAGTATTCGATAATGGCCAAACCAAGACCCTTTCCGACATCACCTGGACTTCGTCGAATCTGCAGGTGGTGACAATCAGCAGTACCGGATTGGCGACAGCGGTAGCGACTGGGTCGGCAACCATCTCGGCGACTTCAGGTGGGATTACCGGCTCAACGACGGTAAGCGTTGTCAGCTCGCCGCTGAATTCCATTCAAATTTCACCCCAGAACCCGTCGATCAGCCTGTCCAGCCAACCCACGCAGCAGTTTTCAGCTGTTGGAACGTTCAATGACGGGACTACCAAAGATGTGACCTCTTCGGTGACATGGACATCTTCCAACACCGCGGTGGCTACGATCACCACCAGTGGCCTGGCGCAAGGCGTAGCGTCTGGGAGCACTACCATCACGGCTTCGTCCGGCACGGTGACGGCGTCAACCACTTTGCAGGTGAATCGCTGATATTGTCTTTTGGAGCCTGCCAACTCTCAGACGGCAGGCTCCTGGAAGAAGCTGCGAAACGCTTCTAAGATCCGCGTGATCAATTCCGGATTCAGGGATTTAGCGGTCGCCAGTCCGTGCCCTGCACCTTCTATTTCCAGCAGCGTGGTTCGAGCGGGAATCAGCCGGAGAGCGCCTCGGAGTTCCTCCAGCGATCCAAAGGGGTCGCGCGAGCCGTGAACAAACAGCAGGGGAGTGTGAAGTTGAGGAAAGTGGGCGACGCGCAAATCTGCAGGTCGTCCGGGTGGATGCAGCGGATACGACAACAAGAGCAGACCGTCTGCAAGGCCTGGCTTCTCTGCTGCCAGCATAGTTGCCTGCCTGCCGCCGTAAGACTGACCTCCCAGGAAGGCGCGGCCTGGCTGTAACTGCCGGACTGCTTCGAGCGCGCGATGCAATCCCTCCCGATCCTTAGCGGCGGTAGCCGGATAAGGAGATCCCTTAGGACGCGCCTGGCGAAAGGGCAGATCGCAGCGTAGAACCAAAAAACCCGCCTCGGCGAACGCCCTAGCTAGAGCCACAAGTAGGGGGCTTCGGCTATTCCCACCAGCCCCATGAGTGAGAACCAGGGATGCCCCCGCGGAAGCAGCGGGGTGATGAAGGAAACCACGAACGGCGGGGTCGCCGGAGATGTCGGAAAAAGGCTCAATACCGGGAACAGGCGGCATGACTGTGGCTCACGGTCAGCAATATCCATCCGACCATACCAGACTCGTCAATGAGCACGGTTCAATTTCTAGAGGTCTCGGCCTCTATAATCCTTTGGCCGTTTCTCAGCACGGGAGGGAGACTTGGCCTACAACGACCTGCGGGAGTGGATCGCGGCTCTCGACAAAGCCGGTGAGTTGAAGCGCGTTAGGACGGAGGTTGATCCGCATCTGGAAATCACCGAGATCACCGATCGTGTCTCGAAGAGCGGGCGAGGAGTTCAGGCAGGAGGTCCGGCGATCTTATTCGAAAACGTCAAGGGATATGGCGGGCAAGAAGTCCTGATCAATCAATTCGGCTCAACCCAGCGTATGAAACTGGGGCTGGACGTCGATTCGCTGGATGAAGTCGCGGAGCGGATCAAGCTATTCATGGATGTGAAGAGTCCGGAGGGCCTCCTGGACAAGATCAAGATGCTTCCCATGCTGGCCGAAATGGGGAAATTCTTTCCGAAGACAGTCAGCAGTGGTCCTTGTAAGGAGGTCATCAAGCGCGATGGATTTTCTCTGCTCGATTTTCCAGTTCTGAAATGCTGGCCCAAGGATGGTGGCCGCTTCATTACCTTGCCGTGCGTGATCACACGCGACCCCGCAACTGGAAGGCGGAACGTGGGCATGTATCGCATGCAGGTCTACGACGCTACTAGTGCCGGCATGCATTGGCAGCGGCAGAAAATTGGCGCGGAGCATTATCGGGAGCGAATGCGGCAAGCCGCCGGCAGTGCAGACAGTCGCTCGGCTGGGGTAGATATCATGGCGCGAAGCAGCGGTGGATCGCGAGTTGCGGATGGTGGTCAACCAACAGGACGCATGGAGGTGGCCGTAGCAATCGGAACAGACCCCGCACTCACTTTTTCTGCCATTGTTCCCGCACCACCCGATGTCGAGGAGTTCCTGGTTGCAGGCTTCCTGCGGCAAAAGCCGGTGGAGCTGGTGAAGTGCGAAACGGTGGATCTGGAAGTACCCGCCTCTGCGGAGATCGTCCTGGAAGGCTATGTGAATCTGGACGAGCTGCGTATGGAGGGACCCTTTGGAGATCACACCGGCTTTTACTCACTGGAAGATTCGTATCCGGTTTTTCATGCGACCTGCATTACCCATCGCCGGAATCCGATCTATGCCACAACGATTGTGGGCAAACCGCCGATGGAAGACGCCTACATGGGGAAGGCAGTGGAACGCATCTTTCTTCCGTTGATGAAGCTTACCATTCCCGAGTTGGTGGATGTGAATCTGCCAGTCGAAGGCGTGTTTCACAACCTGATGATCGTTTCTATCCGCAAGTCCTATCCCGGGCAGGCGCGGAAGGTAATGAACGCGATTTGGTCACTCGGGCAGGCGATGTTCACCAAGTGCATCGTTGTGGTCGACGAGGATTGCAATGTCCGGGATTCGGGTGAGGTGGTGTGGCGGGCGTTGAATCACATTGACCCAGAACGCGATATTCAGTTCACTCTCGGTCCCGTCGACTCGCTGGATCACGCATCACGCCTTCCCGACTTCGGCTCGAAGATGGGAGTCGATGCCACACGAAAGTGGCCATCGGAAGGCTTCTCACGTCCCTGGCCGGAGGAGATCACGATGGATAAAAAGGTCAAAGCGATGGTGGATGAGAAATGGAAAAAACTTGCAAAGGAGCTCGGAATGAGCGCCCAGTAAGCGCCCAGTAAAGGACGCCCCAGCCGGCATTTCGAGCCGCACAGCGATAATCGCCAATCGGTATTCTGACCGTTTATACTGGCTTGGTTATGGCCATCGTCAAAGACATCGCCGCCATTGCCAAAGGCATGGGTACGACATTCAAGGAGATGTTTCAGCCTACAGTGGTGGAGAATTATCCAGACGGCCCCGGCCCGCTCAGGGGAGCGGTTTTTCAGGAACGATACCGGGGAACGCACGTTTTGCAGCGGGATGAGAATGGGCTGGAGAAATGCGTAGCCTGCTTTCTCTGTGCGGCGGCATGTCCATCCAACTGCATTTATATTGAGGCGGGAGAGAATACTGCGGAGAAACGCATCAGTGGCGCGGAGCGCTACGCCAAGGTTTACAACATCGACTACAACCGCTGCATTTTCTGCGGATACTGCGTGGAGGCGTGTCCGACCGACGCCATAACTCACGGCCACGGCTTCGAGATTGCCACTTTCAATGCCAGCAATCTGGTTTATCGAAAGGAGCAAATGTTGGCACCTTTGCCGGCGCACCTGGGTTCGAATGCGGTTTTCAACACCCAGGATGTCGAGGAGAAGCAGAAGCCGGCGATAACCAGCTAGTTGTCGATCAGATGCTTTTTGGGAGGAATGGCCGGTCCGCAGGTGGACCGGCATTCGTTTATTTGCGAGGATTCTGTAAAGATCACATTTAGGAAATAACAGAGCGATGAGCGATTTCCTCAAGGCTGTCAACGAACGGGTGGTGATCTTCGACGGCGCTACGGGCACGTCGATTCAGCAGCGCCACCCATCGGTGGACGATTTCTGGGGAAAAGAGGGCTGTAACGAGCTGCTGGTATTAAGCCGCCCCGACATCATTCGCGACATCCACGCCAGTTTCTTTACGGTCGGCTGCGACGTTGTGGAGACCAATACTTTCGGGGCAACGCGAATTGTTCTTGGGGAATATCAGCTCCAGGACAGAGTAGCCGAGATCAACCGGGCGGCTGTCAAGCTGGCGCGGGAAGTAGCGGATGGCTTCTCATCCAATGGAAATCGGCGCTTTGTGGCGGGATCCGTTGGGCCCACAACAAAGCTGCCTTCGCTCGGACACATTACGTTCGACGATATGGTGGCAGCGTACGTGGAGCAGGCTGTGGCTCTGCTAGAAGGTGGTGTGGACTTGCTGCTGGTCGAAACCTGCCAGGATCTCTTACAAGCGAAGGCAGGCGTGGTGGCAATGTTCGACGCCATGGAGAAAGCCGGGAGGCGTGTTCCAGTGCAGGTCCAGGTAACACTGGAGGCGACGGGCACGATGCTGTTGGGGACGGAAATCGGCGCCGCACTAACCGCCCTGGAGCCCTACGATGTGGACATCATCGGCATGAATTGCGCCACCGGCCCGCGGGAGATGAACGATGCTGTCCGTCACTTGTCTCTCTATTCGCCCAAGCACATCTCGGTGCTTCCCAATGCCGGCTTGCCCCACAACGAAGGAGGGCACGCGGTTTACAAGCTCCAGCCAGCGGAATTGGCTGAGTTTCACCGGCACTTCGTCAAGGACTATGGAGTGCGCGTCGTAGGTGGCTGCTGCGGAACTACGGATAAACACTTGAGAGCCGTCGTGGAGGCAGTTTCGGGACTGGAACCTGCGCTTCGGGAGGTCAAGCTGGCGGGAGCCGCTTCCAGCGCTTACAGCTCGGTTCCACTTGATCTGGAGCCCAAGCCGCTGATCGTGGCCGAAGAAATGAACACCACCACGCGCATGGAGCATTTCCGTAACCTGGTGCGCGGCGGCAAGTACGACGACATTCTCGCGCTTGCCAAACACCTGGTAAACGATGGCTCCCACATGTTGGACGTGTGCTGCGCGATTGTGGGCGAAGATGAGAACGGTTACATGGACCGGGTGATGGAGAAGATCGCAACCCGGGTGCCGGCGCCGGTGTTGGTGGATTCCACTGAGGCCAATGTCATCGAGACCGCCCTCAAGCGGATGCCCGGCAAGGCCATCATTAACTCCATCAATCTGGAGGACGGTGAAAAGCGAACTGCCAAAGTCCTTCCAATGGCGAAGCGTTACGGGGCGGCCGTCATCGCACTCACCATCGATGAACAAGGCATGGCGCTGAGCGCTGATCGCAAGGTGGCCATTGCCAAACGCATCTTTGAACTTGCGACGACCAAATATGGCATTCGTGCTGTCGATCTGATCTTTGATGCGCTGACTCTTCCGATCTCCACCGGTCAGGAAGATTACCGCACAGCAGGGATCGAAACCTTGAATGCGGTGCGACGCATCAAGCAGGAACTGCCCGAGGTCAAGACAATCCTGGGAGTGAGCAACATTTCGTTCGGCTTGGCGGTTTATCCCCGGCGGGTCCTCAATAGCGTTTTCCTCGATGAAGCGGTTAAGAATGGCCTCGATATCGCCATCGTTAACTATTCAAAAATCTATCCGTTGTACAAAGTGCCTGAAGTAGAGGTTGAACTGGCGCGGAAGCTGATTTACCACGACACTTCTGACGGCGACCCGCTGCAGAAGTACATGCAACATTTCGCAGGCAAGGAAAAAGTTGAGGAAGGACCACAAACTCCAGTCGAGCAACTCACGCTTGAAGACAGGCTGAAGTTTTGCATTATCCACGGTGAAAAGAGCTTAGGTAACGGAAGCGGCAAGCAGACGCTAGAGGAAATTCTGGAAGAAGGACTGAAGAACTATAGTCCTCTGGATCTGATAAACAACGTACTTCTCGATGGCATGCGAACAGTGGGTGACCTGTTTGGCGCACGCAAGATGCAGCTACCGTCCGTCCTGGATTCGGCGGCGGTCATGAAGCAGGCCGTCAGTTACCTTGAACCCAAGATGGAGAAGACGGAGGGGGCGGAGAAGGGAATAATCGTGCTGGCCACGGTGAAAGGCGATGTCCACGATATCGGGAAGAACCTGGTGGACATAATTCTCAGCAATAACGGATACAAGGTGGTGAATCTGGGCATTAAGCAGCCGGCGGAGACGATCATCCACGCAGCCCGAGAGCATGATGCCGATGCCATCGGTCTCAGCGGTCTGCTGGTGAAGTCCACGCTGGAAATGAAATATGTGATCCAGGATTTGCAGTTACAGGGGCTGGATTATCCGGTGATCTGCGGCGGAGCTGCCCTTACCCGCAAGTATGTGGAAGACGACTTGCGGCGGGAGTATTCCGGTGCGGTCTTTTACGCCAATGATGCGTTTGACGGCCTGCACGTGATGGACGATCTAACTCAGTCAGAGGAGAAGCGGGCGGTTCGCCTGGGGGAAGGAAAGCGAGTCGTTGAATTCGCAAGATCGGCGGGGGTTGGGGTTTCCTCCGGATCAGTGGCAGTGGCCGAGGCTCCGCCGGCTACGCCTGCAGAACGTAGCCCTGCAGTCGGACCGGCGCCAAATATTCCGCAGCCGCCATTTTATGGAGTCCGGGTCAGGAAGGACTACGATCTGCGCCAGATCTTCGGCTACATCAATGAAACCGCGCTTTTCAAGAACCAATGGCAGTTAAAGACAGCATCGCAGGAGGACTACGCGCGTCTGGTTCAGGAGAAGTTCCGCGGCGTTCTCGCGGAAGTTCAAGCAGAAGTGATAGAGAAAGCGTGGTACGAACCCAAGGCGGTTTATGGGTTCTTTCCCTGTCAGAGCGAAGGTAACGACGTCATCGTGTACGACCCGGAATTTCATGGCTCACCGCCGGGCCGCGAGCTGCTGCGCTTCACGTTTCCACGTCAGCGCGAGGGACGCCGCCTGTGCATCTCCGATTTCTTTCTACCGCGTGGTTCCGCACAGATGGATGTACTGGGGATGTCGCTGGTGACGATCGGCCGGAGAGCGTCGGACGAGACACAGAAATTGTTTCAATCAGGCGAGTACACGCGATATCTCTACCATCATGGACTGAGCGTGGAGACCGCCGAGGCGCTGGCGGAGTATGTCCACAAGCAGATTCGGGAAGAGCTGGGAATTGCGGGCGAGGATTCGCCTCGTGTTAACGATCTGTTCCACCAGAAATATCGCGGGTCACGGTACTCATTCGGATATCCCGCGTGTCCTAACCTCGAAGATCAGACCAAGCTCTTTCAATTGCTGAAGCCGGAGGAAAATGTAGGCGTGCGGCTGACGAGTGGATTCTTGCTCGACCCGGAACAATCAACTTCAGCGATCATCGTCCATCATCCCGCGGCGAAGTATTTCGTAGCGTAGGAAGAGCAGCAGTCAGCGTTCAGCAATCAGCAAATGCAGATCCCTCGCGGCGAACGCCGCTGGTGATGACAATCCGGGCGCGTCTATCGGCCGGCCATGAACTCAGCGGAGGATCGATAACACCTGGCACATGCGGAGCAATTGCTGGCGCTCGGCTTCGCTGGGATTGAGAAATTCGACTCCGTAGCCATATCCCTGCCGGTTGCGGACCAGACCGCGCAATCGCAGGGGGTCGCTGGAATAAGGCAGGGTGAACTCCAGGTCGATGACATCATTTGGTTTCAGCTCGATGGCAGCAACCAGGAATAGCCCGCCCTCGCCGATATCGTCGGCGCGCCCGTAGAGGACGGTTTTGTTGGGACCGAGGCCGGCAAAAATCTTGACCCGACAATCGATCTGGTAACGAGACCAGCGGCGATCGGGATGGCCATGCTCCTCGATATTCCACTCCTGCAGACAGGGTACGCTTCCACTCTAAAAGGGGGAGTTCGCTTGTGTTGGAAGTTCAATTGACTTTAAGTACGAGCCCTGTCTCTGTCAACAGCGAGTTGTGCCGGCTGCTTGTCAAAGTGAAAAGGGTTTTCAATCAGGAATGGGGCAGGAAGGGGGCAAGTGCACAGATGCCCATTGTGCCTCAAGCCGTTATTTTTTCAGGATGGGATTGTATCCGTCGCTCACCAGGCGGGCTCGGATGGCCTCTGCATCTTTTATGTCAGAAAAGGGGCCGATTTGTACATGGAACAACTTGTCCGCGCCTGCACCGGGGGAGACAAACACCGTGTAATGTTTGTTACGTAGCGCCCCGACCAGCGCCTCGGCGTCTTCCTGCTTGGTCACGGCAGCAACCTGCACGAGATATCCGCTGGCGGCAGCCACCGGCGGCGGGGCCGTGGCCTGATTGGAATCGGACTCACCTTTCGGTTCTGGAGCGGCTGCCAAGACGGTAGACGGATCAGCTGCCTGCGGGCTTTTTGTCACTGCCGCAGGGGTGGCATTATCAGCGGCGGGCGAACTCTCGGCGATTTTCGTGGCGGCATTGGCTGACGCTTTGGGCGCTCCAGACGACGGAAGCGTAGATGCGGGATTATCTGTGAGCATCAGTGTCGATTTGGCGGAGCTGCGTCCCATAGAGAAGCCCAAGCCGAAAAAGGCTCCGCAAACGATGACAAGGCCGAAAAACAGGCCCAGGAGTCTTACCGTGCCTAGGGTGATTTCTGTGTCCTGTTCTCCCATAATCTCCTTAGTTCTCCTTTACCTGCCCGGCTGCGCAGGCGCTTGCCCAACTTGCCCGACGGCCTTGGTGAGCCCGTGAATGATGTCGACCGGCAGGGGAAATACGATAGTGGTGTTCTTTTCCACTCCGATCTCGGTAAGCGTCTGCAGGTAACGCAACTGGATGGTTACCGGTTCCTGCGCGAGCAAGCGAGCTGCATCCACCAGGCGTTGCGCGGCCGAGAATTCGCCCTCGGCATGAATGATTTTGGAACGTTTTTCGCGTTCTGCCTCGGCCTGGCGGGCCATGGCGCGGAGCATCGAATCCGGCAGGTCCACCTGCTTTACTTCGACGTTGGCCACTTTGACCCCCCAGGGATCGGTGTGCTGGTCCAGAATGCTCTGTAGCCGCAAGTTGATCTTTTCACGGTGGGCCAGGAGTTCGTCCAGATCCACTTCGCCCAGCACCGAACGTAACGTGGTCTGGGCAAACTGCGAGGTCTGGTACACATAGTTGGAGACCTCATTTACCGCCCGGCGGGGATCAATGACGCGCAGGAAGATCACTGCATTTACCTTTAGGGTGACGTTGTCGCGGGTAATGATGTCTTGTGGCGGAACCTCAAGAGCCTCCTGCCGAAGCGAAATCCGCACCATGCGATCCACGGGAGCGAAAACGAGGATCAGTCCGGGCCCCTTGGCGTGTGCGAGCAAGCGGCCGAGTCGGAAAATCACACCCCGCTCATACTCCGCCAGGATTTTGATTGAACTCAGCAGATAGATGAAGACGATGACCGCAGCGACAAATCCAAAACTGATAGGCATAAGGAACTCCGTTCGCAAAAGCAGCCCTGTTGGCGGATTGTATCGCAGGCGTGTGTGGCTCGAACGACAATGCACCACGCGCGGCAACAAAATGGGAAAGGGGGGCGGGACAAGAGAGCTGGCTCTCACTATCGATCCTGTTGGCAGTAGAATAATCGGTTCGATCAGGATTCCAGCTGTCGAACCCAGCGGCAGGACGGCCAGTGACTGCCGGAACGGCCGCTCGTGATACAAAAGAACAAACTGATGCCAAGCGAAGAGCCCAGTCATCTTTCAGAGCTGCGCAGCATTTGCACACAAGCCCCCTGCCGTGTCGACCTGGCGGGAGGGACTCTGGATCTCTGGCCGTTATACCTGTTCCACCCTGGGGCGGTGACTGTAAATTTTGCAGTCAACATCATGACTTCGTGCAAGATTACTCCGCTGCCAGGCAAGAGCATTCATCTGCGCTCACTGGATACCAAGAAGGAAGATCGCTTTGAGAACCTGGATAGCCTTCGCCGCGCCCGGCAGTTGAAGCACGCTCTAGCTGCCAGTCTGGTGCGATTATTCGCGCCTGAGGACGGTTTCTTGCTGGAGACCAATTCGGAATCCCCCGCCGGAGGAGGAATTGCCGGTTCCTCTGCCCTGATGATTGCGACTGCGGCGGCGCTGAGCAGACTTTGTAGCCGCAGGCTTTCTCTGGAAGAGATGCGAGTGCTGGCACAGAATGTGGAAGCGCAGTTGATCGGCGTGCCTACGGGCTGCCAGGATTACTACCCTGCCCTCTATGGGGGAGTCAGTGCGGTGCACCTGGAACCGCAAGGAATCCGCCGTGAAGCCCTGCCGGTTGCTTCCGAAGAGATCGATGCGCGCTTTATGCTGGTCTACACAGGGGAACCCCGCCGCTCGGGCATCAATAACTGGCAGGTATTCAAGTCACATGTAGATGGCAACAAGAACGTCATTAAGAATTTCCAGCACCTGGCTGAGCTCTCCCGGGCCATGCGTCCGGCACTGGCCGAGGGGCAATGGGATGAGGTGGCACGGCTATTGCGGGAAGAGTGGAAGCTTCGGCGCAGCAATTACAGCGGCATCTCCACCGCCTTGATCGATCGCCTGATTGCGGTGGCGGCCAAAACCGGCGGTCGTGCGGCCAAGGTTTGTGGAGCGGGCGGCGGTGGTTGTGTGATCTTCATGGTCAAGGATGGCGCAAAAGAACGAGTGGCCGAAGCGCTCAAAGTGAACGGGGGACACGTGCTGCCTTGCCGGGTTGCCCCAGACGGCCTCGCCACCAATATCAGCAAAACGCGGCCGCAAACTGCGATGGTATGACCTTGTTTCTCGGCGACGATGGACGCCTGCGCAGCGGCTGGCGTTTTCTCATCTCGCTGGCGGTCTTCTTCGCCGCCAACTGGCTGGCTGCCTGGCTCATCCTCTTCAGCGCAGCTTTTTCCGCAAACAATGAACGGCTCTTCGATGCTTTTTTCCGCCCTACGCTCGCGTTGCTGTTGCTGCTTTCCTACAGCGCTATGCTGGTCGTCCTTGATCGGGTGAAAGGACATCCTGTCCGTGCCCTGGGTTTGGGCGCCAGTAATGCTTTGCATGATAGCTTTCTCGGAATCGCGGTTGGATTCGTGATGAGCCTCATGGCGGTTCTGCTTCAGGCCATAATCCAACGAGGTCATCTGGGCTATTCTCCAGTTCTTAATCGCCAAACGCTCAAGTTAGCAACGGCTGTGGTCTGGATTCTGGTCACAGGCGCGTTGGCAGAGGAGTTGACGTTCCGGGGATACCCCTTTCAGCGTTTAGTGGAAGGCTTGGGGCCAGCTGGGGCAATTCTGGTGTCTTCACTGCTGTTCGGCAGCGTGCATCTTGGGAATCCGCATGTTTCATTTCTAGGAGCGGCCAACACTGCCCTTATCGGTGTAGTTTTGTCCTTGGCATACTTGCGTACCCAGGGTCTGTGGCTGCCCTGGGGAATTCACTTCAGCTGGAACGCGGCTCTGGGGCTTGTCTTTGGCCTTCCGGTGAGCGGTCTTACGGATTTTGCTGTGATTGGAGTGGGACGAGTCGCCGGGCCTCAATGGCTGACGGGCGGTAGCTACGGACCGGAAGGAGGGGTGCTGGCCACAATCGCCATTTTTATTGGTCTGTTGTTTGTACTCTATTGCATTCGCCAGCGGCCCCTTCCGGTGATCGAGATCCGTCCTCTGTTGGAAAATACTGACGCCATGCCGCCCGTTGCGCCCTAGACCAGGCTTATAATCGCTGAAGGGATTTGGGGTACATCATGACCGGCCAGCGCACCTTGTTTCTGCTCCTGGCGCTCTTCGCCTTTGGCGGCTCCTCCGTTGCCGATTCCAAGCCTGCACCAACTTCTGATTCCAAGCCTGCACCACCTCCTAAAGACGCTCCACATATTTCGAATGAAGGCCGGGTCACGCTAATTCGATCTCTGAGTGCCGAGCAGGTGTTCGTGCGCAAACCCTTTCCCATGGGAAGGAAAGGGCTGACCATTAAAGATGGCACGGTCTCACCCAATGATGCCGAGTTGCAAATGATGACGGCAGCCTACGGTCCAGCAGCCAAGCCGGGTGACCGAGCCCGCATCACGCTGGTCAAGTTCAAGTCCAAGAGCATCGTCTTTGAGATCAACGGTGGGCCTGAGCGCAAGAAGAAATGGTATGAGCACATAGAGGTTGACGGACCCATGGGGTCGGCGAGCCCGGGCACACCCACTGAAAATACGAATCCACGCGGTTCGTTTGTAGAGTTGTTATTCGACAACTATGTGCCTGAAATGACGCCTACCCAGGTGAAAGATATGCTCAGCCCGGTGCTCGATTTCCACTCGCAGTCGGCGGTTGAGGCTTACTTGGATACGATTCCGCCAAAGGCCAAAGAGGCCATCAAGAATCATCAGGTGCTGGTCGGGATGAACCGCGAGATGGTGGTTTACTCCAAAGGACGCCCGCCGCAGAAGACGCGCGAGAAGGATGGCGACTCGGAATACGAAGAGTGGATTTATGGTGTCCCTCCGGAGGATGTGGAGTTTGTTCGTTTTGTTGGCGATGAAGTGGTGCGGGTTGAGGTGATGAAGGTAGACGGCAAGAAGATGGTACGCACGGAAAAGGAGGTTGTGCTGCAACCGACTGCCACCGTCGCCAAGAAGCAGGAAGAAGAGCCGCAGCCTCGTCCCGCCGGCGCTCCCTCATTGCGCCGTCCTGGGGAAGAGGCAGAAGGTCAGCCCGACACCGTGCCAGGTCGCCTTCCTGGTCCTCCCGTGCCGCGGGATCCGCGAGATGTGCCCAGCGCCGATCCTCCTGGCGCGCCGGGAGGCCAGCCTGCTCCACCCCACGTGCCTCCCAACTAAAGTGACCCCCAAGGTGATCGAGCGCGGAGAAGCGATCTCATAAAACCGAGGGAGTAAACTTCCGTTTCCCTCAGGGGCGAAAAGCCTGGGATTCATGCGGCTCTGGACGACGCCGCGAAAGCCGTGCCCATTCAAAATCGATTTATGAGACAGGTTCTGAGTCTTGAGCCCCTGATTGCGGGTTGCTCGCTGCTCATTGCTGATTCTGTAGCCGCCCTTTTACACTAACCTTGTGAAGGTCGCTCTGGGACAGATCAACACCACGATCGGGGATTTCCGGGGTAACACCGACAAGATTATCAGCTACGCTCGTGAGGCTGAAGAAGCGGGCGCAGGACTGATTCTTTTCCCTGAGTTGGCGATTTGCGGGTATCCCCCACGCGACCTAGTGGAACGGCCCAGTTTTTTGGCTCGCAACCTGGAGGCCCTGCAGGAGATTCAGACGCAGATCCAGGGGATCACGGTGATCTGCGGCCTGGTGACGCCCGCCACAACAGAGACCGGTAAGCGAGTCTTGAATTCGGCTGCAGTAGTTCAAGACGGCAGGGTAGTACTCACGCAATCCAAAATGCTGTTGCCTACCTATGATGTTTTTGATGAATCGCGCAATTTCGCCCCAGCCGCCAGCCAGAAACTGCTGTCATTCTGCGGCAGGCGTGTGGCGCTCACCATCTGTGAGGATGCGTGGAATGACAAGAGCTTCTGGAGCCGTCCTCTGTACGGGGTCGATCCGGTGGAAGCGTTAATGCGCGAAGGGGGGAATTTCCTGCTCAACATTTCCGCCTCGCCCTTTAACATCGGCAAGCGCGAACTGCGGCAAAAGATACTGACCGCAATTGCCACACGTCACCGGGTGCCAGTAGCAGTAGTGAATCTTGTGGGCGGGAACGACAGCCTGATTTTCGATGGCTCGAGTCTGGTGATCGCCCCGGATGGCCAGATTGTTGCGCAGGCCAAATCCTTTGAAGAAGATCTGGTCTTATTCGACTCCAATTCTCTCCAGGGCGAGATTCACGAGCAGATCAAAGGCGAGGAAGGGACTGTGTATGCTGCCTTGGTCCTCGGGACTCGCGACTATGTACGCAAATGCGGGTTCGAGCGGGTAATCATCGGTCTGAGTGGGGGTATTGATTCTGCCTTAACCGCCACGATTGCGGTAGACGCTTTGGGGAGGGATAACGTCATCGGCGTTGGCATGCCGAGCGACTATTCGTCGCAGGGCAGCATAGACGATGCCCGGGCATTGGCTGCGAACCTGGGCATACGCTTTGAGCTCATTCCGATTGCAGACATTTTTTACACTTATCTAAGTTCCTTGCAGCCGGTTTTTGAAGGCAGAGGGCCGGATGTGACAGAGGAGAATATTCAATCGCGAATTCGTGGAGCCTTGCTGATGGCGCTCTCCAATAAGTTTGGCGCTCTTGTCATCAGTACTGGAAACAAATCGGAACTGGCCGTGGGCTACTGCACTCTCTACGGGGACATGGTAGGAGGTTTGGCCGCCATCTCCGATGTACCAAAGACACTGGTGTATCGACTGGCGAATTACGTCAACTCCCGGCAGCCCGTGATCCCCCGCGCCTCGATCGAGAAGCCACCTTCCGCAGAGCTAAGGCCCGACCAGAAGGACACAGACGTCCTGCCGCCATACGAGGTCCTGGATCCGATTCTCGAGGACTATATTGAGGAGCACAGGACAGCAGAAGAAATCGCGTCAGAACGAAAGCTCGACACGAGTGTCGTGGGGCGGGTTATTTGTATGGTGGACCATGCGGAATACAAGCGGCAGCAAGCAGCCGTGGGATTGAAAGTGACGGAGAAGGCGTTCGGTATGGGTCGCCGTTATCCAATAGCTGCCAAATACGACTTCTAAAACGATGGAAAGGAACCAATGCGCTCAGTCATTCTTTCAATCCTGGTCTGTTTAATTACCGCCAGCGTTTCGGCACAAAACAAGAGTAGCTCCAAGGCTGCCGCTCCTGCGGCGGCTCCGCATCCGCCGTCAACGCTCACGAAAGAAACGGTGGAATCCTTTCTTCACCATATGTTCGGATACGATCAGAATCTGCGGATTGAAGTCGTGGATATCAAGGCCGCCCCCGATCCCTCGCTTTATGAAGTGGATGCCCGCGCGACGACCCCCCAGGGCCAGCAAGCTCTGAAACTCTATGTGACCCCGGATCAGAAGTACGCTTTGTATGCCGACATGATGCCCTTCGGCGCCGATCCCTTTCTTGCCGCGCGGGAACTTCTCAAAGCCAAAATGAATGGGCCGGGGCGTGGTCCTGCGGATGCTTCGGTCACGATTGTAGAATTTGGTGATTTGCAGTGTCCCGCCTGCAAGCGGGCTCAGCCGATCATACAGAAGCTGCTTGCCGAAACCCCGAACTCGCGACTGGTGTTCCAGCAATTTCCCCTGACCCAAATCCACAAATGGGCGCTTACTGCCGCTAAGTATTCCGAGTGTGTTGCGCGGCAGAGCAACGACAGCTTCTGGAAATACGTCGATACGGTTTATGACCGGCAGGACGAAATCGCGCGCCTTAACGAAAATGAGGTGGAAGGACGCCTGAAGCAGTTGGTCAGCGAGACCGGCCTGAACCCGGACACGATTGCCACCTGCACCTCTGATCCTAAGGTGGCAGAACGAATCTATGCCTCGCAGGCGTTGGGAAATGAATTGGAAGTGACCGCGACGCCCACGATCTTTATCAATGGCCGCAAGATCGCGAACGTGGCGGGAACGCCTTTTGAAGTGCTGAAGCAGATCACGATCTTTCAGGCGCAATCAGGATCGGAAAAGGCGCAACTTCAGCCAAGCCGCTAGCCGTCTGGCGGACTCATCTCGACGCCGTAGGGAGCCAGATTTCGGCTTTCTGGTTCGGTGTGTCTGCCCGAGATACAATTCGCGGAACGATTACAACCATCAGTTCGTCAGTATCGTGCTCCAGGTTATGAAGTGTGGTTGCCTGGCTGATGAGCGGCACATGATGAAGGCCTGGAACTCCCTGTAGGTTTCTCTGTTCGCTTTGAGTGAGAATTCCGGCTACAAAGCCGGGTTCGCCGTTTTTCAGGCTGAGGTTGCCCACATATTCCCGATTAGAGAGCACCGGTATTCCATTTACGGTTTGTGCGGTGACAGCTCTGACTTGAAGCTCCAGCTTCAGACTCACGTCATCGGGAGAAATGCTAAGCGGTGTTGCCTTCACCGTGATTCCGATGTCTTCGTAATTGAAGGAGGGGAATGGAGGAATAAAGGTCTGATTGGCAAGCACCTGCGAAACCTGGGCACTATTGAAGATGGGCGCGAAGCTGGTATTGAGAATGGGGATGCGGCTGCCGATCCTCATGGTGGCTGCGTTACCCAGGGAAGCCCGCAAACTGAGGCGCTGCAGGTCTCTTACGGTGGACTCATTCAGTTGCACTTGAATCGATGCCGGCGGAAAGGGAATGGCAAATCTGGTTAGGCCACCTCCAAACGTGGCAAAGGGAGTGTTTAATAGGGGATTCTGAGATTGGCTCTGCGCTTGAGCAAGCAACGCCTGAATGGCAGCGGAATTAGCCTGGTTGATCCCACCGGAATTGAACAACTGATTTATAAGGTCTGACGTCTGAGGATTTTCTAAAAGGGCAAGCACCGAGGACGGCAGGTTTATGACCTGCCACTGCAACGGCAAGTTCACTCCCAATTGCTCCGTAAGCGTGTGACTGATCTGGAAAGCCTGCAGGTCCAGCATTACTTCCGGCTTGGGGCGGGTCAACAGGGGTAGCAATTTTTCTGCAGCTTCGACTGTGGACTGTGAGGCTCGGATGCTCAGGCTGGAATTCTCGGATGCCGTCTGAATCAGCCGCAGGTTCAATACCGAGCGCAGTGCAGTAGCGATTTCCTGCAGCTCTTGCGGAGTGGTTGAACTGCTCAGATAAAACGTCTGCAGCACCATGCGATCAAACAGCCGGTGCTGCTCTGGTGTATCGTCAGCGAACAAGACCTCTTTAGCCGATACGGGAAACCAAAGCACTTTGGAGAGCTTGCTCGCCGCATCCATGGCAGTGTTGAAGCCGACGTCTTCCAGATCAAACTGCACAATGGCTCGGGTTCGCACTGAGTCATCGAAGACCGGCTTGATGCCGAAGGCATTGCAGATTTGCTGCAGAAGATCTCGCGAGGATCCTCGAAAATGGATGGTCAAGCGCTCGGAACTCGGCGCCAGGACGATCGGTTGAGCTTCCGAGAAGGCGTCGGGAACGGTTCCCTTATTCGCATCCGAGGCGCCAGCCGACGGCGGCATGGCATCGAGTACGCGCTGCTTGGCCAGGTCGTTGTCTGGATCCAGCCTTAAGGCAGCCTGCAGTTCGGTTAGCGCATCGGCTCGTTTGCCTGCGGTCAGCAGTTCTCCTGCACGGTCGATGTGCCGCGACACAAGTTCCTGCTTGATTGTCTCCCGGGTGGTGAGGTATTCCAGATTGCGCGGAACCAGGCGAACAACCTCGTCCATCGCCTGCAGGGCATCCTCCAGGTTCCCTTCTTTCTGTAGCTTTTGCGCGTGCTCCAAAGCCCGATGCGCCTGTTTCAGGTCCTTCTTCGAGATGCCACAAGTAGCGTTGGCAGAACAATTTTGGGGATTGGCAGCAGTCTTCTCGGCTGACAGCGAGGTGGCGAGCAGAAGGATTATGCCGAGGAGGGTCCGCATAGGCCCGGAGATTCTACCCTGAACTGCCTCCTTATGCGCGGGCGAACTGGGCGGGAAGCAAAACTAAAGGAAGTTACCAAGCAAAAAAGGCCGCCCCGCGGGGCGGCCCAGGTTTCGGCCAGATTCAGAATCCACTGGCACAGCCGACACACACCAGGGTGCCGGGGTTGGTTATGCTGGGGAAGAAGAATTCTTCCACCGGAGTGAGTTCACAGATCGCATCAAGAGCGCAGACTTCCACATTATCGAAATATCGCCCCTGGATATACTGGGTGGGAATGGGACCAGAGAAGTTCGCGTACTCACCTTTGTGGACGGTGAAGTATGCCTTGCCCCAGTCGTCCACGTCATCGCAGGTAATGCGCGTCAGGCTTGTAAACGAGTCATATATACAGACCTCGCCTACATCGACCGGGAAACCGCAAATGCTCTTCGTTTTGGTGGTTACGTTAAACGATTCAGTACCGTTTACGTTTGCGACCGAGGGGCTGATGGTGGTCTTTGTGTACAAGCAGACTCCATCATCGACCGCGAGCGCAGCTCCTGAGAGGCATAACAGCAGGAGCACAATTCCAATAGCCAGACAAACTCGTTTCATTTTCCCCCTCCTCGATGTCTTCGCACAAAGCAATACGTTTCAGGTCAACTTCCGCTGCGGCAGCCCGGGGGCTGGAAGCTAGGTTGAGTCCGTTTCTCCAATCGCCTGGGCCGACCGATACGGTTCGTAGTAGTAGCATGCTGGCAACTCTCACATGGCCCTAGTTAAAAGCCGCTGGCGCAGCCTACGCACACCAGGGTGCCGGGATTGGTGATGCTGGGATAGAAGAAATACTTCACACCTTCCCAGACGACGTCCTCCTCATCAAAGAACCGACCCTGGATGTACTGCGTGGGAATGGAGCCAGAAAAGTTCACGTACTCACCTTTGTGGACGGTGAAGTATGCCTTGCCCCAATCGTCCAGCTCCTCACAATCGATTTGAGTCAGGCTAGTGAACGAATCGTAAATGCAAGCGACTCCTTCATAGATCGGGAAGCCGCATACGCTTTTCGTCAGAGTGGTGACGTCAAATGATTCTTTGCCGTTTACGTTCGCGACCGACGGGCTGATCTTGGTCTTGGTATACAGGCAATACTCAGGCAATTGCGCGCATGCGATTCCCACCAGACCAAACAGCAGCAGCACGACTCCAGAAACCAGAGCAAGCTTCCTCATGTGTTTTCTCCTCGGTATATTCATGAACATCGGCGTAATTTCGCCATGCGAATTGATCCAACCCTCGCGTGGGGAGAGCGCGGGCTTGGAGATCGTTGTTTGTAGTTCGCACACCACCGAGCGCACGAAGTGACGCGTTGGGGTGGACAGGATCTCTTGGGTCCCAAGTGCCTGGGGTTCGGCCGGAGATGCTTCGATAGCCCTAGCCTGGGTTGTTTCTCTTACACCCAGACGCTTACTGGAGCTTCAAGGGGTCTGTTGCATGACGGGGAGACTGGTCTCACTGTGCCACGGCACAACAACTGATGGCATCAGCCGCCCATGAGCATACTGGCAACAGAAATGTTGTCAAGATGCGACGGTCAGGAAAAACTGACTAGCAAACCGGGCTAGTCGGATTCTATGCAGTCAGATGCAAGGAATTGCACAGAATCCGCATAGAGTCTTCACTGCAAGAACTGCAAGAGATTACTTTTTCGGCGCTTTCTAGGAATTCGGCTTTTGCTTCGAGTCTTGACGCAACGGGATGCTCTCCGCGGCGGCCAGCAGCAAGTTCGCTTTAGCCACTGGAGTGTTCAGGTGGTCGATATAAGCGACGGTGAGCTCTGGCTCTAATTTCATGCCGACGTTCACCAGACGCATGAGGGGTCTCCAGCCGATTACTTGTTCGGCGCGGGCATCCTCCTCAGCTCGAGTAATCTGGTCAGCGAGATCGAACGCCCGGCCCATGCTTTGTCGCAACAGAACCATGTTCTTGATCGCGGCTGCGGCTTCGGCCTCGGAAATCACGAGATGCAATTGTTCTTCCTTATCTTTGACTGTAGCGGTCAACTTATCGGCTTGCTCCAGCGTTCGGGTGGCCTGCTGCGGATCTACGGCAGCAAACGCGCTGGCAACTGTTGACAGGGCTTGCGCCTTGGCGGCGGGATCGGTGAGATCCTGGCTCAGGCTGAGGGCCTTGTTGGGATCCGACTGTGCCGTGCGTTGGATGTTAAGCATGGCATCGTCTCCCGAACTGCGAGCAGGGGTTCCGGTCATCCACATCGGCACTCCGCCTGGCGGGGTGGGCTGCAGCGACTGGGCAACAAAAGGACGAGCTTGCTTCACCTTCTCCAGTGCCTCGGGATCAAGCTTGCTGAGTACGGGAGCCAGTTGTACAAGGGCGAGATCGGCCGGGTTTTGGTGGACTTTCTGATCCTTGGTTGCATCCGAAGAATTTTGAAATTCCAGATCGGAGTCGGCCGCACTGGCCACGAGGTTGTTGGCTGACGTATGTAAAGCGGAGCGAAGGAAATCCGCCGGCAGCCACTGCCAGGTCGACATGATCATGTCCGCAAAATCCAGGTCGCCGGCCAGCGAGCGCGTGCTGGACTCATAGTAACTGAAAGCCTGCCGGCAGATTCGCAGCACCGTAGCCTCCCGCGCCGGGTCTTTACGCGGCACGCTCGCACCCGGCGGCAGTCCGCTGCGATGGGGCTTTCCGTCCGGTGCATTCGCACCTTTAGGCGGTGGCGCATCGGTTATCAAATCCTTGTCATCTTTGGCCGACTTAGGGTCCTGCCCGGATTGAACTGCGACCTGGCCCATAGCCGAATATGGATACGCATCTTCACTGCCCAGCCGCACCGCTTCTTTTTCGATTGTCGGCAATGCGGCTGCTCCATCTTTGTTGAGCAAAGCGGGGAACAATATCTGAGCCGCCATAGTGCGAGGATCGCGACTGGCCTTAGTGGAGGTGGAAGCGGGCAGACTGCGGAAAATCTCCAATGCTCCTTCAACATCACGCGGGGCCAGGTTCACTACCACTCCTGCTTGCGACGCTGCCCTCTCATCGGGATCTGGCAAGTCATTGCTGGCCTCCAGCAATTCGTTGGCCCAGGCTCGCGCCAAAGAGGGATCCAGGCGGGCAGCCGCCCTCACCTGCCGCTGCAAAGTGTTCAACCGGTCGCGAAGCGGGAGTTGCTCGCCGATGGCGTGGCTGCGTTGCAACAGATCTATCGCCTGTGTGCGTGGTGGCGCTTCCCGGCGCTGAACGCCTGACTTCGCTTTGGAGCCGGGGATGGCATTACTCGTCGGGGGGGGAGCAGAGTCGTTCTGCTCTGCGCTTCGAACAGCACCCTGAGTCGCAGGTTTGTCTTGCCCCGTCGCAAGCGCTCCATAAAGGAAGACGACAGTGAAGCACACTAGAACCGGAGGCGCGCTTTTCATGAATGAACTCGCGGATCTGACTTAGCGTTCCAGCTACGAGCCGAATGACTTTGGAGCGGGAACTGCCGATTGGGGGAGGATCAACAGCCGTAGCTTAGCTTGCTGGCGCTCGCCATTCAACTACCGATTTGCAGATCTTGAGAAGGCGGGCGAGAACTGGAGTACTAGGTACGAAGTGGCGGGTCGTTTTCTGCGATCATAATTCGCTGGATCGACCGCGCTCGTCCGGTACTCTCGTCGCAGTCGATTACCACCCCGGCAAATTTTACGTCGCCGGTGGCCGGCTCCCAGCGCGCGGGCAAGTTGGTGAGAAAACGCTGAATCACCAGTTCCTTCTGCACTCCAATAATGCTGTCGTAGGGACCAGTCATCCCCACATCGGTCTGGTAAGCCGTGCCTTTGGGCAGCACGCGTTCATCCGCGGTGGGGATGTGGGTGTGTGTACCCAAAACGGCAGTAACACGCCCGTCCAAATACCAGCCTAGAGCTATCTTCTCGGATGTAGCTTCGGCATGCATGTCGACCAGCACCACCTTGGCTGTGTTCGTCTTCAGAAGATCGTCGGCCACCCGGAAGGGATCATCGTTGTTCGCCATGAATACCCGTCCTTGCAGGTTCATCACGGCATAGGGGACGCCGTTCGATGCTTTGCCTTCGTAAAACCCGCGTCCGGGAGTGCCTGCAGGGTAGTTGGCGGGTCGGAGAAGGCGCCGAGCCGGATGTCCATTCACCGCCAAATTCATGTAGTCCATGATTTCGCGCTTGTCCCACACATGGTTGCCAGTGGTTAAGACGCTGATGCCTTGCTCGAACAACTCCTCGGCGATCCCAGGCGTGATGCCAAAACCGCCGGCGGCATTCTCGGCATTGGCGATGATGAGGTCGGCGCGGTAATGGGCCACAACTTCCGAGAGCCGCTGCTGCACGATGGTGCGGCCCGGCCGTCCAAAAATGTCACCAATGAAGAGAATGCGCAATCAGGTTCCCTCGTGGCTGCAAGCCCAAACAATCGATGGTAGCACGTGGGGTGAGAAGTAAGATCGAGAGATCGGGTGAAGAAAGGTCGGGAGAGCGGAAGAGGGAGGACGAAGCAGGTCTCTCAACGCGCACTGGGATCGCCTGCAGGCGATCCCAGTGCTTGGTCGGGATGACAATTGGGAGGGAATTGTACGCTGCGGCTGGAGCCGCTGCCTTGCAAAACTGTTCTGTCGAGGCTGCGCCTCGACCTGAACGGACGAGACGCCCGTTGCCACGCACGAAATGGCCCACTCAGGCCAGCAGAGGTCTTGAGTGTTTCATTCGGCCGGCTATTGCTGCAGTTGGGCGTGGAGCAGGAAATCGTAGTTGCCGGCAGGACTGATTTCGACGTTCGTCACGCGCGGTGAATGGACCGCCACATTGTCGTAATACCATAGACTGATGTAAGGAAGATCTTCGGCGAGGATGCGCTGGATCTCGCCGTAAGCCTGAATGCGTTTCGTCGGGTCTACTTCACTGCGCCCCTGCGCGATTAACTGGTCCACGCGTGGATTCGAATAGTAGTTGCGATTGGCGCCTCGAGGCGGAGTGTGGTCCGAGTCAAACACGTATTCAAAAATGTCTGGATCGTCGTTCCCACCAATCCATCGCAGGGAATAGATCTGGAAAGCTCCCTTGGTGACGTCGGAAAAGAAAGTAGCGAATTCATAGCTGCGGATGTCCAGAGCAATTCCCACATCCCGCAATTGTCGTTGCAGCACGGCTGCGAGAAGACGGGTGCTCTCCTCGGTGGAAGTCTTCATCGCAAGATGAAAGCGCACGCCATTAACCGCCCGATATCCGGCTGCATCCAGCAACTGGCGGGCGCGCGCTGGATCGAAGGGATATTGCTCGGTCTGCGGATCATAGGCCCATGACTCTGGCGGAAGAATGCTGCTGGCTGGTCGCGCCAGGTCGCGCCAAATATATTGGATCATGGGACGGCGGTCGATAGCGTAAGCCAGCGCACGGCGCACCCGCACATCCTTCAGAATCGGATCACGCAGATTCATCGTAAGATAACTCAGAATAGTTCCCGGACGCCGCATTACCTCCAGCTGCGGATTTTTCTCGATCGTCGCAACCATGTCAGCGGTCAGAGAGTTGAGGGCCACATCTGCACTTCCTTTGCGCAATTCCAGCGCTCGCGTGGTGGTGTCCGGCACTACCAGAAATTGAACGCGCTGCAGGTTCGGCTTTTCGCCCCAGTAGCGGTCGTTGCGCTCAATTACGACGTCTTTATCCTGTTCAGCGCGCACAAACCGGAAGGGTCCCGAGCCAATCGGCATCTGAGTCAGCTCGCCCTTACTCCCATAGGGGACGATCCCAATCGCGCCGTTCGAAACATTCCACAACAGGCTGGCCCAGGGTTGCTTGAGGTGGAAGATGACGGTGGCATCGTCCGGGGTATCGATGCGATCCAAGTAACGGAACGTGCCCGTCTTGGTTGTGCGCAGCGTGCCGTTGGTGAGCGAGTCGAAGGTCCACTTCACGTCACGCGCGGTCAAGGGACGCCCATCGTGAAAGGTGACGCCGCGCTGGAGGTGAAAAACGTAGGTCTGGGGATCGGGAATTTCCCAGCTCTTTGCCAGCCAGGGATGCAAGGCGAAATGCTCATCACGATGCACCAGGGCATCGAACAGTAACTCGTCAATGCGTTCCGATTGCGCATCGATGCCTACCCTTGGATCCAGATTCGTCGGGCTGCTCTCGATGATCATCACCAGCGAGTTGGAGGGGGGATGCTCGGCGCAGGAGAGCAAGAGCAAGCAGGCGAGGAGAAGTGCGGTGACAGAAACCCATTCCCACTCAAGCCAAAAGAGGGCTTGAGTGGGACACCCGTGCACACACCGGCTGCCAGACGCGGAAAGCGCGAGGTCCTTCGCCTCTGGCCTGCAACCACCCCAGCAAGCCAAAAGCGGGTTGGCTGGGGACCCCGGGCTCGGCCGTCGCTCAGAATGACAGTTGAAGGTTACAGAGGCACGGTGATGTGGCCGACGAAGCGTCATGGCCAGGACATCTTGCCCAGCACCACGGGTTTCTGTGCTCCAGTTGCAGTGGGTATATTTGAAGGCAGGCGCCGCCACGTCTGATATGCCAGGAGGGCGAATGCTGCCGCTTCTTTAGCTTCGGCAGGCAGCCCGTAATCGTCAGTGGTCTGAAGGCGTAAGCCCGGAAGAGCTTCGGCAAGCATTCGCATCAGGGTTGGATTCCTGGCGCCTCCGCCCGAGACGATGAAGTCTTTGTAGGGGAGGCGCCGGTTCACCAGCTTTATTCCAGGGAGGAAACTTCGCACCGCGAACGCGATTGAATGCGCGGTCAGCGCGGTCGCGGTTGCTACCACGTCTTCTTTGGCAACTCTCCCACAGAGGCGAACAAACATTGTGGCAAACTCCCGGCCGAACTCCTCCCGCCCAGCGGTCTTGGGCGGCTTGCGGCGGAAGAACGGCAGGGCCAGAGTTTCGTCCACCACCCGCTCGAGGACGCGTCCTTTGGCCGCGATCCGACCATTGCGATCGAATGGTTTTCCAAACAGCCGATCGGTGACCGCGTCGATCACCATGTTGCCGGGGCCGGTGTCGAAAGCAAGCACGTCTTGCGGAGTGGAACGCGCGGGAATCGCCGTCAGATTCGCGATTCCGCCAAGATTCTGCAAAATTCTTCCTCTGCGGCGATGGTGATACAACACATAATCGAGGAAGGGAACGAGCGGCGCACCCTTGCCCCCGACCGCCATATCAGCCGGACGAAAATCCGAGACGACCGGCGCTCCCACTCGTGCCGCTATCACCGCACCTTCGCCCGTCTGCCAGGTCACGGCCAGCTTACGTCCTAGAAAACTTGCGGCTTCGCCCTGGTGATAGAGAGTCTGCCCATGACATCCCACTAGCTCCACTGCGATCCGTGCTTTGCGGGATGTTGAAAGAATCGCGTCCGAATACAACTCGCCCAACAGAAAATTCAGCCGTGCCAACTCGGCCACCCTGGCCTGGGCGTTCATAAGGGAGAGAATGGTGCGGCGCACCGCAGGAGGGAAGGGGTAGTTTGCGTGTTCCAGGAGCTCCAAGCGAGTGCGGAACCCTCTGCCAAGCAGCCGCATCAAAGCGACATTGATTCCGTCAGCCGAGGTGCCGCTCATCACTCCGGCAACGATCACGCCTCACACCTGGGTCGCGATCCTGGGGGCTTCGGCATCCAGGCGCACCTCTTCGCTAAACTCCCATACCGCCCGACGAAGCTGGTCCAGGGTCTTCTGCTCGGGCTTGCGGGGTGGACGCATTTTGAGCTCTGGCGATCGTTTCTTCACTGACAGGATGCGCTTCGAGGCAGTCCTGACCAGTTCCCGGAAGCGACGATCCGTCTCCGCGGTTTTCAGCACCGCTCCGTGGCAGCGCCATACCAGCTCTTCTTTGTGGCAGACCAAAAAGATGTCTGAACCGGCTCGCACCGTCTCGACCGCAGCTTCCTCGATCGAGGCTGCCGCCTGCACGCCGCCCATTTCCAGATCGTCGGCAGCGATCAGCCCTTTATATCCAATTTTCTTGCGGAGAATGTCGGTGATCCATTTCCGGGAGATCGAAGCTGGTGTTCCGTTCTTAGTGATTCCCGGGTATGCAGCGTGCGCGACCATAACGAATGGCAACTCGTGTACCAGCGTGCGGTAGGGATAGAGGTCTTCCTCCCATAGGCGCTTCCAAGGCTTCACAATCTTCGGCATGGCGTGGTGCGTATCCAGGCTTGCCTCGCCTAGCCCTGGAAAATGCTTTCCACTTCCCAGGATGCCTACATCTTTCAATCCTTTCAGCAACTCGCGGGCGTACACCACGACCTTTCTTGGATCCGCAGATACGGTACGCGTGGTGAGAACCTGCTTGGAGGCTTCCAGGCCGAGATCCAATACGGGAGCGAAGTCGGTGTTGAATCCGAACGCCCGGCATTCCCGTCCGAGTAGCTGACCGTGCTTGCGGAACAACTGCCGATTGCCCGCCGCCGTTACTTCATTTACTGAGGGTGCGGGGGCAATCAGGTCGCGGAAGCGGTCGACAGCGCCACCCTCCAGGTCGACACACAAAAAGGAGGGAGTGGAAATGGACTTACGGCACTCCTGTACGAGGCTATAGGTCTGGTCTGCGCTATCAATGTTTCGCCGGAAGAGGATCACGCCACCCGGCTGCAGGCTGCTGAGCATGGTACGCAGGCGCGCTCCCATCTCGAGCCCGTCAAATCCCATGATCAGCATCTGTCCAACCTGCTGCTGAAGCTCTAAAGAGGATTTCTGCACCATTGAGGATTGTCCCGAAGGGCCTTTCTTGCGCTCGCGCCAGTCGATTATTCGATTTGCTTTTTCAGCGCATGCAACAGATTCAAAGCTTCCAGTGGCGTGAGCTGGTCGAGATTTGTCTCGCGCAGCCTGTCCACTATCTTCTGCGATAGAGGCGTGAAAATGGTTAACTGGATGGGTTCAGGCGATTGCTCCTCGTGAGCCAGATGGTTGCTCAGCCGTTGCTCGGCAGCTTCGTGTTCGGCCAACACTTCCCGCGCTCGCACTACGACATCGTGAGGCAGCCCTGCCAATTTGGCCACTTCGATACCGTAGCTTTTATCCGCTGCTCCAGGCTGTACCTTGCGCAGAAACACGATTCCTCCTGCGCTTTCTTTTACTCCGACGTGATAATTCTTTACTCCCGAAAGCCTCTCCGCCAGTTCCGTTAGTTCATGGTAGTGAGTGGCAAACAGCGTCTTGGCGCGTGTGCGCGTGTGAATGTATTCCACGGCCGCCCAAGCGATCGCCAGGCCGTCGTAGGTGGCTGTGCCCCGGCCAATTTCGTCGAGCAGGATCAGGGACCTTGGGGTGGCGGTGTTGAGAATAGCCGCCGTTTCCATCATCTCCACCATGAACGTGGAGCGCCCGCGGGCAAGATTGTCGCTGGCCCCGATGCGCGTGAAAATGCGATCCACTACGCCTAATCGCACTCGCTTCGCCGGCACAAACGATCCCATCTGGGCCATGATTACGATCAAGGCAGTCTGTCGCAGATAGGTGGATTTGCCGCCCATGTTTGGACCAGTCAGCAGCAGGATGGCTTGAGTCGTAGTATTTAGAAACAAGTCATTGGGGACGAATCGTTCAGCTACTCCGTAGAGTTCCTGTATTTCGACTACGGGATGCCTGCCATCAACGATCTCCAGCTCTCCGTTGTTTTCAAACTGCGGCCGGCAATAATTTCTTTGCGCGGCAAGGTGCGCCATCGAGGTCAGCACATCAATCTCGGCTAGCGCCAGGGCGCTTTGCCGGATGCGCTTCGCCTGCCCGGCTACCGCAGCCCGCAGATCTGCGAAGATTTGCCGCTCGATCTCGACGATCTTCTCCTGTGCATCCAGAATCCTGGCCTCGTACTCTTTGAGCTCGGGGGTGGTGAAGCGCTCGGCATTGACCAGCGTCTGTTTGCGCTCGTAGTCCGCGGGAGCCAGGTGAAGATTAGCCTTGGAAATCTCGATGTAATACCCGAAGACGGAGTTGAACTTCACCTTCAGGGAGGCGATGCCAGTACGTCGCCGCTCGCGCTCCTCGATCTGAGCCAGGTACTGCTTACTGTTTCGACTGAGGGCGCGCAGCTCATCCAACTCGGTACTTACCCCATCCCGAATCACACCGCCATCGGCAAACGTCAGCGGTGGCTCGGGAACAATGCTCAGGTCGATGCGCTGCCGCAAGTCTTGCAGGTCATCCAGCGACTCAAGCTTCTCGCGCAGGCGAGCCGCGACAAACTGACTAAGCGCCGCTTTCACCGGAGGGATCTTTGCCAACGAGGCTGCCAGGGCCAGCACATCGCGCGGGTTGGCGGTCTCCAGCGTGACTCGGCTTAGCAGCCGCTCGATGTCGAAAATGCCATCCAGCGACCGTCGCAGCTCCTCCCGGCCCATCAATCGAGAACTTAGCTCTTCCACCGCATCGAGGCGGGCGTTGATCTCCTGCACATCAATCGATGGGCGCAGCATCCAGGCGCGCAGCAGTCGCTTGCCCATTGGAGTCAGGGTAGAGTCGAGAGCGCGAAATAGTGTGACCGCTTCCCCCGATCCGGCAAACAGGGGTTCGATCAGTTCGAGGTTGCGGACGGTAACAGAATCCAGCACCAGGCAGTCCTGGCGCTCGTAGAAGCCGATACGGTCAACGTGGTCGAGGCATCCGCGCTGCGTGCTGCGCACATAATGGAGAACGGCTCCCGCTGCCGTAGCCGCAGAGGACTTGGCGGCCAGACCAAAGCCCTCCAGTGACATCACTCCAAAATGGTTTTCGACCAGCGGCACGGCGTAATCAGGTGCGAACACCCAATCCTCCAGCGGAGTCAGCGCCCAGGCGGCGCTCGATGGAAGAGCCGTTGCAGCGCCCTGGACAGCGATTTCGGATGCAGCAACCGCGGAAACTCCACGAACCTCAAACAAGGGCAATGAAGAGGCGTAGAGTACTTCCCGCGGGCGCAACTGCTCCATCTCCTCCCAGATCCGGCGCTCGGCGGTCTCGCCAGCAAATTCTGTTGCCCGGAACTCGCCTGTGGAGAGATCCAGCGCCGCAAAGCCAACTATCTTTCCGCTCTTTCCCTGGATACTGGCGATGGCAGCCAAGAAGTTGTTTTCTTCGGAAATGAGAGAAGAATCCGCAGTCCCGGGAGTGACGACACGGGTCACCTCGCGGCGCACCAGCTTTTTTGTCAGCTTGGGATTCTCGGTCTGCTCGCAAATTGCCACCTTGTAGCCTTTGCGGATCAGCTTGGCGATGTATCCCTCGGCGCTGTGATAGGGGACGCCACACATGGGAACGCCCTTTTCCTTGTTACGGGAGGTTAAGGTGATCTGCAGCTCTCGTGAGGCGACTACCGCATCATCGAAAAACAATTCATAGAAGTCACCTAGCCGGAAAAACAACAGGGCATTCGGATGTTGTTTTTTAATCGCCGTGTACTGTCGCATCAGGGGCGTGCTTGGCTCATTGGGGGCAGGCGGCGGGTGGGGAGACTGCGGAGTGGGGAAATCGGTCATTTCACCGCAAAACTGGGCGGATTATAGCAGAGCGAATCCCGGAACGGTCTGTGTTGACGCCTGGCCGCGATCAGTGTTTCCTTACCATATGCAATTACGCAAGGACCCGATTACTCGCTCCTGGGTCATTACCGGAGACGATCCTGCGGCTCAGGTTAAAGACGAGAGTATTTGTCGATACTGCCCCGACGCGACGGCGCCTCCGCAAGTAATATCCAGCGTGCCTTCACGGGACGGCGGTCTCTGGCAGGCAAGAGCGGTGGTGCATCCTATGCCCATCTTTCGCATCGAAGGTGAACCGCAACGCCGGGGCGAGGGTCTCTATGATTCCATGCAAGCCGTGGGCGCGCACGAAGTTCTGGTGGAGAACCCCAACCACAAGAAACAGCTTTGGCAGGCCACTGACGCTGAAATCGAGCAGGTACTGCAGCTCATTTCCAGCCGCATCCTGGATCTCAAGCGCGACCGACGCTTCAAGTATGTCTCGGTTTACAAGAACTACGGTGTGGCGGCCGGACAGGACTTCGAGCATCCGACTTCTGAACTCACTGCGACTACCTTTGTTCCCCGACGTATCCTGTATGAATTACGCGCCGGGAAGGAATATTTCGGTCAAAAGGAACGGTGCGTTTTTTGCGACATCCTAGCCCAGGAAGAACGCAGTGGCAAGCGCGTCGTAGAAACCCGTGGTGACTATGTGGCGAGCGTTCCCTATGCACCGCGGGTGCCTTTCGAAACCTGGATTATGTCCCGCCAACACGAGGCTTCCTTTGAACGCCTGAGCGTCAGCAGAAATTCGAATCTTCGCGATCTGGCGGCGCTGCTGAGGCGCACGCTCAGCCGCATCCGCGCTGTGAGTGATGCCTTCCACCTGGTGTTGCACACCTCGCCCAATACACTGCACCGGTCCGACGTTCTCCGTTACTGGACCACGATTGATGACGATTACCACTGGCACATCGAAATTCTTCCGGTTGTCAAAGACAAGGCAAAGTCATACACGTTCAAGGAGGTGTACTACACGCCAGTGAGTTCTGAGACTTGCGCCAAACGCCTGCGAGAAATTCCTCTGGAGTAAGGACGCCGAGGAAGAAGCCAGATCGGGCGATCGGGGGATGTTAAGGGTGAGCTCGTGAGCTCGGGTCCCACTGAAGTGAACGAGGGCCGAGGGTGGAAGTAGTACACTTCTTCGTATCTGATGGCGTTGCGTCGCGTAAAGACCTACACTGGCGAAACCGGCTACGTTTATCAATACTATTTTGTAGGTCAGCGTCCTGCTCTTTCCGGCGATAGCGAGGCGCCCGCCACCGAGTACATATTTGACGTCAGCTCCGATCGAAAGACTACCTATGCAGTCAGCGTCTTCATTAGAGGCGAGGTGGCGGAAAACTGGAGTTCCGCGCACGGCCGCCCTCTTACCGATACCGAACGGTACGCGGTGGCTAAGGTGCGCCTCTTTCATGGCTTCGACGAAATTGAGAACATGATGCAGGACGGACGCCGGCTCAGCGTGAGCGCCGCTGAGATCGAGGAGTACCTCAACAGCCTGGGAGTGGATTAAGCGATAACGGCGCGGACAAGCTTCGCCAGCTAACTGACGGGCTGACGGGGAATGGCCATTTATCCTGTGACCCAGATCACACCCGCGGAGTGATCTCTTCCGCTGCTCCGTCCCATTGGCCTGAGGCACCGTAATCAAGGGATTTATAATCATTCTTCCCTACAGAACAGGAGGAGGGCAGCGCCCCTGATCCGAGGGGATTAAGCTATGCCACTGCTTTGGCTCCGAATTGCGGTGCTGTTCTATGCGGTGGGCTTGCTCTATGCGCTGGCGGCGGTAAGCCGGCCCTGCGCCTGGCTATCCCGTGTGGTAATACCCTTTGTCGGGATGGGCATGGTGTTCCATTTCGTCTCGCTAACCGAGACCGCCATGACCAGCGGCCATCTCTCGCTCACTCTGATGTCGATTCACGAGTCGGAATCGCTACTCGCTTTTCTGATCCTCGTGGTTTTCATGGTGGTATTTGCCAAGTACCGCACCACTTCGCCCGGTATTTTCGTCTTTCCCCTGGTTTTTCTGTTAGTTTTTGCCTCCGCACTGGGGCAGCAGCAGGTGATCTTTACTTCGCGCCTGATGCGTAGCGGCTGGATCGGCGTGCACGTAGCGATGATCTTTACGGGCTACGCTGCTCTGTTACTCAGCTTCGCCTCGAGCATTCTTTACCTGGTGCAGGAGCGGAGCCTGAAATCCAAGACTCCGGCAGCCGATGGTGTGCTTTCGCGCTTGCCCGCGCTGCAGGTGATCGACGATATCGGCTACAAGTCGCTTTTGCTGGGCTTTCCCTTCATGACGTTTGGCCTAATTGCGGGATCGGTGGTGGCGCAAGCAAATTTTGGGTCGCACTTTTTTTATGATCCCAAAATCATTCTTTCTCTGCTGATGTGGGCGGTGTACATGCTGCTGTTGTACAGCCGCTGGAACTCCGGCTGGCGCGGGCGTCGCGCTGCCTATTTGGCGACGTTTGCTTTCCTGGCGGCGGTGGGAGCCTGGGCAGCAAATTACTTCAGCGCAGTACACAGGTTTGTGGCCCCATGAACGTGCAGCTCATCGGAGTGAACCATCGAAGCGCGCCCGTGGAGATTCGGGAACGCTTCGCGGTCTCCGAGTCCCGACTGCCGGACGCTCTGCAACATCTGCTGCACTATCCCGGGGTCGAAGAAGGAATAATTCTCTCTACCTGCAACCGGGTTGAGGTTCTGGCCGGGCTGCAAAACGGCGCCGCTGACCTGCGGGGTTTTGTTGCCGATTATTTCAAGCTGCCACATGCCGAGTTTGAACCTTATCTCTACGAATTTCGTGAGAAGGAGGCTATCAAGCATCTCTTCCGCGTCACCTCCAGCCTTGATTCGATGGTCGTGGGTGAGCCCCAAATCCTGGGCCAGGTGAAGGAAGCCTATGCCATCGCCCGGGCAGTCGGCGCTGTGCACTCGCAGCTGGATGCTCTTCTCACCCGCTCGTTTGCGGTTGCCAAGAAAGTGCGCAACGAGACCGCAATTGCCTCTTCCGCCGTGTCCGTGGCTTCCGTGGCGGTGGAACTAGCTAAGAAGATATTCGGCGACCTGAAGGGGAAGAGCGTATACCTGGTGGGGGCTGGCAAGATGTGCGAGCTTGCAGCCCGGCATCTGCTGGCTAGCGGGATAGCAACCATCTATGTCGTCAACCGGACGCACGAACGAGCGCTGGAGATGGCGCGCAGGTTCGATGGCCAGGCGCTGCAATTCAGTGATCTGTACGATACTTGTGACAAAGCTGACATCGTGATCACCTCCACCGGGGCGCCTCACGCCATCTTCCGCCGTGAGCACGGGGAGGCCTTTATGGCTCGCCGCCGGAACCGTCCGATGTTCTTTATCGATATCGCGGTTCCTCGCGATGTGGATCCCACGCTCAACGATGTCGATGGAATCTTCGTTTATGATATCGACGATCTTCAGCAGGTAGTTTCCAGCCACATCTCGGACCGCAAGCGCGAGGCGCTCAAGGCGGAAGACATCGTGGCCCTGGAGGTCGAGCGCTTCAGTGAGCGCTTGCGCACTCTGGATGTGGTGCCTACGATCCTTTCGCTGCAGGAGTATCTCGACGATATTCGGCAAGCCGAGATCGAACGCTTCCGCAGCCGCCTGGGCACACTCACTCCCGAGCAGGAAGTGGCGATCGATGCCCTGACGCGTGGCATGGTCAACAAGATCATGCACACGCCCATCACCAACCTGAAGAGCGCCGCCCGCCAGCCCGAAGCCACTACCGTCGTAGAGGTCATGCGGCGCCTTTTTAATCTCTCCGACAAGAGCCGCAAGAATTCCAAATCAGACTCCGCTGGCAGCGACGGAGCCGTTTCCTGATGACCCTGCTGCGAATCGGATCCCGTGGTTCCCAACTCGCCCTGTGGCAGGCCAACCACATCGCCGCCCTGTTGCGCGCGCGCGGTCATCAGGTGGAATTGGAAATCATCAAGACCACGGGTGACAAAATCACAGACGTGGCCTTGGCCAAGGTGGGCACGAAGGGGATGTTTACCAAGGAAATCGAAGAGGCGTTGATCGAGGACCGAATCGACCTTGCCGTGCACAGCCTTAAGGACCTGCCCACAGAGCTTGCCCCTGAGTTCGAGATCGCAGCCATCACGGAGCGCCAGAATCCGCTCGATGCTTTTCTTTCGCGCCGCTTTCAGTGCATCGAGGAACTGCCGCAGGGCGCTCGCATAGGGACCAGCAGCCTGCGCCGACAGGCTCAGCTCAAAGCGCTTCGTCCTGATCTCGCCGTTTTTCCTCTTCGCGGAAATGTCGATACGCGTCTGCGCAAGCTGGACGATGGCGAATATGACGCAATTATTCTGGCTTCCGCGGGGCTCAATCGCCTAGGCCGCACGGAGTTGATACGCCAGATCCTCACAGCCGACATGATGTGTCCAGCCGCCGGACAGGGCGCCCTGGGGATAGAGATCCGGTCACGTGATGAGAAGACCCGCCGAGAAGTTGAATTTCTGAATGATCCTCCGACGGCAAAAGCCGCTGCTTGCGAGCGAGCTTTATTGAACGAGCTCGGCGGGGGTTGCCAGGTACCGATTGGCGCCTTTGCTGAAGTTGTTGATGGGAAGATTCAGCTGACGGGTGTGGTGGCGCGGCCGGACGGGTCCACTGTCCTGCGCGAAGTCCGCACCGGAAGCGATCCGCAATTGCTGGGTAGGGAGGTCGGCCAACAGTTACTGCGCCGCGGCGGGGGAGAGATTTTGCGCGAAGTCTACGGTGAACCCGCGGTTACCCCCGCCCAGCCCTGATCGCGTCCGCTCCAAAACGATTTCACAACTTTTTACTTTTCTTTACTTCAACTTCACACATGCCATGGCTGGGTGGGGTATGTTGCATGCCGTACCATCGAAGTGCTTGGGGCCCCCGGAGAAGATATGAAGACGAAACCGCGATGGAATGAGCGAACCCGGTTGATGCTGACGCTGGAGCTCGCCATCGTATTGCCGGCAGCCGCGCTGATCGTCGTCGCCGTGCTGCACTTGAGGACGATTCAGCGCGATCGCGCGATTGAGGCGCTGCTGCAGCGAGATTTCAGCGAGGTGCTGGCCATTTCCGAGAAGCACATCAACCAAAAAGCGTTCGCCTTAGCGGATGATGTGCGCGAGGACTTTCCCGCGCCCGACGAAACTTGCGAAGCCAAACTGGACAAGATTCTGGCCTCTCACCCGTATGCCGCGCATGTGTTCATTTATGACCCGCAGGGAGGTATCAGGCTCCGTTCTCAGCCTCGGCGTCTTAAGGAAGCGGATTTTCGTGCTGAGTCCGAAGGCCTTACCAAGATGTTCGCCACCTGGCTGAAAGTCGACTTTGAGGATTTCAGCAAGAAGTTGGAAGCTAAGCAGAAGAAGGAGAAAGAGAAACTTCAACCGTACGTTTCCGAATACTACTGGGCTCCGCGGGGCGAGAAACATTTATATCAATCCATCCCTATGTTCCTCGTGCGAGACGAAGAAAGTGGTGAAAAGGCGATCGCCGGCATGGTGTTTGACGCCGAGTATCTGCGCGATGAGTTCTTCCCGGAGGCGCTGGAAGCAGAAATGAACCGCAATGTGGAATCGGGGGAGAAAAAGGCCGCGGTCATGATCGTGCACCCCAAGAATGAATCCACTCCCCTGGCGACAACAGCGGGATGGGACGGTGGTACGCCCGAGACGGAACGCAATATGGAAGCCGCTTTTCCGGGCCTCACTCTAGGCATGAAATTGCGCGGCACAACCTTGAAGGCCATGAGTGAAAAATTCATGCACACCAGCTTCCTGATTCTGGGCTGCCTGTCGCTTTTGATGGCCGGAGGAGTCGTGCTGACCTATCGCAATGTGAGCAAGGAAATCGCCCTGGCACGACTGAAGTCCGATTTCGTTTCCAATGTTTCACACGAGCTGAGAACCCCGCTTTCGCTGATCCGTTTGTACGCGGAAACGCTGGAGCTGGGCCGCCTCACGGATCCCAGGAAATACCAGGAGTATTACCAGATTATCCGCAAGGAGAGTGAACGGCTGACTGCCCTCATCAACAATATCCTGGACTTTTCACGTATCGAGGCGGGACGCAAAGAGTACGAGTTTCGCGAGACCGACCTGCGGGAACTGGTGAAGAACACACTGGAATCGTACCGCTACCAGATCGAGCAGAATGGTTTCATCTTCGAAGAGAAGATCGAGCCGGTACCGCCAATGCGCATCGATCGCGAGGCCATGGCGCGTTCGCTCGTAAACCTGGTCAATAACGCTCTGAAATATTCGCAGGACCGGAAATATATTGGCGTAAACCTGTATCGGGAAAACGGCTCGGTGAAGTTGGAAGTAATCGATCACGGAATCGGTATTCCGCGCACCGAACAGGGCAAGATTTTCGAAAAGTTTTACCGGGTTGGCGATCCGCTGGTTCACAACACCAAGGGCAGCGGGCTGGGGCTCTCGCTGGTTCGACACATCGTGCACGCACATGGGGGCGAGGTTTCCGTGGACAGTGCACCGGGGCAGGGAAGCAAATTCACCATCGCATTGCCGGTTGAGCCCAATGGAGTGCAATCGGCATCGGCATAAGCACCGCAGTCAGTACCGCAGTCGCTTTTGGGAGAACTGAGGATGACCAAGATCCTGATTGTGGAAGATGAGCCCGGCATGGTGGCCGGACTGCGTGACAACTTCGAATACGAAGGCTACGAGGTGGCCACTGCCAACGATGGTGTAGCGGGATTAGAAAGAGCACTTAGCGAGTCGCCCGATCTGGTGATTCTTGACGTGATGATGCCGCGCATGAGCGGCCTGGACGTTTGCAAGCAATTGAAGGCGAAACGTCCATCGCTTCCCATCATTATGCTGACGGCGCGCGGGCAGGAGGTCGACAAGGTAGTTGGTCTGGAATTGGGCGCCGATGACTATGTGACCAAGCCGTTCTCCATTCGCGAGCTGCTTGCCCGTGTGAAAGCCGTGCTGCGCCGCGCTCAGGGCCATCCCAAGGACGCGGATCGATACAACTTTGGTGATGTGGAGGTGAACCTGCGCAGTTGCCAGGTCTCGCGCAAGGGCAAGCAGTTGGAGATTTCATCCAAAGAATTCGAGCTGCTGAAGTACTTCATTTCCCACTCAGGGGAAGCGATCAGCCGCGATCGCCTGCTGGAAGATGTTTGGGGGTATGAGCGCTTCCCCACCACACGAACGGTGGATGCTCACATCGTCCGGCTGCGGCAGAAGCTGGAACCCAAACCAGAGGATCCGCACTTCATCCTGACGGTTCACGGGGTTGGTTACAAGTTTGTCGGCTAACCGGGAGAGACTACAGTGCCGAGCACGAAAACAGTCAATCGCCGAAGCAGGACGGAGCTGGTCTGTTCTGTAGGATCTGGGCGGCGCCCGCAGCGCACTTCCTTGGCCCAGATGATTCGCAAGAACCATGTCCTTGAAGAGCAGATTGCTGAACTGCGTCGCCGACACGACGAGTTGCAGCGCAACTTCTTCGAGGCCGCCCAAATGCAAAGACGGCTGTGCGGCCCGGGGCATATCGTGCGCTCTCCATTTGAGTTTGCCGGCGAGATCTTTCCCGTCCGCCATCTTTCCGGGGACTTCATCAGCAGCTGTGAGCACGGAGCGGAGTTAGTCTTTGCCATTGGCGACATCGAGGGCAAGGGTCTTCATGCCGCAATGTGGTTTACCCATCTACTGGCAGCGATTCGTCTGCAGGTTCTGAAGGGAAAACAGCCTGCATTGGCTGTGAGCGCGATCAATCGCGACCTTTGCAAGCTGCAGTCCGCCCCACCACTAACGACGCTATTTCTCGCGAGACTAAATCGCGAGACCGGAAGACTCGTGTACTGCAACGCCGGGCATCCGGCAGCTCAAGTTCTGCGACACGATGGAACGGTGGAACGGCTCCAGGAGGGAGGACCGGTTATGGGTGTCGTTCCTCGGGCTCGCTTTTCGCGGGGAGAGGTCACGCTCGAACCAGGAGATTCTCTGCTCGCTTACTCCGACGGGGTCGTGGAATGCCGCAACCAATCCGGTGTTGAGTTCGGGGCCGAGCGACTGGTGACGGCTGCCAAAAAGTGCCAAGAGCGGTCAGCTCGCGCGATGCTTTTTTCCGTGCTCGGAGCGGCGGCAGATTTTGCCAGCAATCAGCACGAAGACGATATGGGACTACTAGTCTTACGGCGGCAATTTGAGGATGGAGTGTAGCGCGCTACAAAACCATGGCAGGGGTAGCCAAAATTCGGGGACCTCTCGACAGCGGCGTGGTGCTTGCCTTTTGCGGCGCGCCGGCCGAAAGCACCGTCTCCCTCGCACTGGATGAGAATACGCTGGCCCGCCAGGCGCAACAGGGGGACAAGACTGCCTTTGAAGAGCTCATTCGCCGCTATGATCAGGCTGTCCTCCGCCTGGCTACGCATTTGACTGGATCCCTACAGGATGCCCAGGACATCTACCAGGACGCCTTTCTGCGTGCTTATCGCAATCTCGGCACCTTCCGCTTCGACTGCTCGTTTTACACGTGGATGTACCGTATTGTGACTAATCTGTGCCTCGACCACCTCCGCAAGAATCGTTTTCGGATGCGCGAGGTAACGACCGAGGTCAATGGCGAAGCCGAAGAGCGCAGTGTTCTGGACCGGATACCTGATCAGCGCGCCAGCGGCAGTCCCGAACGAGCGGCGCTCAGCCGCGAACTACAGTTGATGATAAACCGGGCATTGCGAAAGCTTTCGCCCAAGGAGCGCATGGTTTTCGAACTGAAGCACTACCACGGGATGCGATTGCAGACTGTCGCTGCCATCCTGCACACAACAGAAAACACCATTAAGAGCACTCTATTCCGCGCCACCCAGAAGTTACGCGCCGATCTGGCGCCGCTGCGCTAACTTGCGCTGTGAGGCGTTAGAAAGACGAAAATATGGGACATGTCCTAGTGCGTACCCACGTAGGCAAATCGCAGCGAAAGCTTGTGCCTTCACAGGGTTAACAGGTTTTTGGGCGACAGTCTGAAGCAAGTATGCTTAGCGGATTCGTGGTTCTTTCGTTGCATTTCTTGGGCAGCTGTTGCATCTTTAGGCAACGGAGGAGCGAAGCCTGCCATCCATTGGACGGTAAAATAGCTTTCCTTTTGGCGCGCTCGATTCCACCTGGCACAGCGACAGCTCTGAGGTGACATATGCTGAGCTTTAGCGACGTCTGCCCCCGCTGCCAAACATCCGAGCAGCTCTACAGCTCGCGCATTAAGAATGCGGTGGAACGAGCTTTCCTGCAGGCCACTTATCTTCAGGCGGTACGCTGCCATGCGTGCTACAAGCGTTTTTATCTGCCAAGAGTGTTCCAGATCCCGCGAGCGCATGTTGTAGGGCAGCCGACCCAGTTGGGAAAAGCAGCGACTCCCGCGGTAGCCGGTTCCAATGATTCCCGGCCTGCTGCCTGACTCCGCCGCTCTGTTGGAATCGAATTCTTACTCGCCGTAAGGGACCCAGATGTTTTTGATCTGGGTTGCGTGCTGCAGGAACCAGCGACCTTCACCCTGCCTGGAGTCAAACCAATCGATGGCCCGCCCCTCGTTCGTGAATACCTGCTTCAAGTTGCCGATGGAGAGCGCTTTGACCATAGTTGCATTGGCTTCGTTTCCAAAGCACCAGATGGCGTCCACGTCGTCATGCTCGGCGAGCACCTTCATCAGTTCAGGGGAGCGGCCGGTGACCATGTTCACCGCGCCAGGAGGCAAATCGCTGGTATCGAAGAGTTGATAGAGATCACCGGTAATCAAGGGATAGAGCTCAGAGGGAACCGCGATCACCGTGTTTCCGACAGCAAGGACGGGCATCACGAGGGAGACGAATCCAAGCAAGGGCGTCTCAGTTGGACAGACGATGCCAACGGTCCCAATCGGTTCGTGCATGGCAAGGGTGACGTTTCGAAGTGGCGGGTCGTGTACCGTTCCCTCGAATTTATCTGCCCATGCGGCGTAGGAGAAAATGCGTTCGATACTGAGTTGGACCTCGGCGGCGGCTTGCTCTTTGCCCACGACCGAAGCGAGGCGGTCGCTAATCTCTTTGCCACGCTGCGACAGATTTTCCGCCATGTAGTAGAGAACCTGCGCGCGGTTGTGGGCTGTAGTACGGCTCCACGCGTCCGCCTTACGGGCGGCTTCCACGGCATTGCGAATGTCCTTGCGGTTTCCGAGTGGCGCCTCGCCCAGCAGACGGCCGTCGGCTCCCCGCACCTCGATGGTGTAGCCGGAATCAGGCCGCGCCTGTTTTCCGCCGATGTACAGCTTCACCGTGTGGTCGATGGCGGGAGCAGCGATATCCGCCTCGCCATCGGGCAAGAGATCCACCGCGGCTGCGGGTTGTCGAAGTGGCGGCGCCTGCTTGAACCATGTCGGTTCCAAATATTCCAGCAGACCTTCTCGTCCACCTTCCCGTCCGTAGCCGCTTTCGCGATATCCCCCGAACCCGCATGAGGCGTCGAAGAGATTGGTGCTGTTCACCCACACGACGCCCGCCTTCAACTGCGCCGACACATGCAGAGCAACATTGATGCTTTCGCTCCAGACGCAGGCGGCCAGGCCGTATGCGGTATTGTTAGCCAGTTCCACGGCCTCACGCGGAGTGCGGAAGGTCATGGACGTCAGCACCGGACCGAAGATCTCTTCCTGGGCAACTACCGAAGTGGGCTGCACGTTGCTCAACAGCGTGGGCGGGAAGAATAGACCCCGAGAAGGAAGAGGGGTTGAGGGCTGCCAGCACGTAGCTCCCTCTGCCACACCTTGATCCACGAGCCGGCGAATACGCTCCAGTTGCACGGGAGCGATGATGGCGCCAATGTCGATGGCTTTATCCAGCGGTGGGCCGATGCGCAGGGTTTCCATGCGATCGCGGACCTTGCCAATCAGCGCTTCGGCCACGCTCTCCTGCACCAGCAGGCGCGAACCCGCACAACAAACCTGACCCTGGTTGAACCAGATTCCGTCGACCAAGCCCTCGACGGCGCTGTCGAGGTCAGCATCCTCGAAGATGATGAATGGCGATTTACCGCCCAATTCCAGAGACAGCCGCTTGTGACTGGCGGCAGTGGCTTTGCGAATGGCGCGCCCGACTTCGGTGGATCCGGTGAACGCGATCTTGTCCACATCGGGGTGCTTCACGAGGACTTCGCCCGTGCGGCCATCGCCAGTCACGATGTTCACCACGCCCCCTGGCAGCCCGATCTCCTGACAAATATCTGCAAATGCCAGTGCCGTAAGAGGAGTGAACTCTGCCGGCTTGAGGATCACCGTGTTGCCGGTGGCCAGGGCAGGGGCAATCTTCCAGGCCAGCATCAATAGCGGGAAATTCCAGGGAATAATCTGTCCTACGACACCGCAAGCCGCGTAGCCGGGAAACTCCTGATCGAGCAGCTGTGCCCACCCGGCGTGGTAATAGAAATGTCGTGCCACGAGAGGAATATCGATGTCCCGGCTTTCGCGGATGGGCTTGCCATTATCCAGGGTCTCCAGCACTGCCAATCGCCGCGAATGCTTTTGCACCTGGCGTGCCAGGGCATACAGATAGCGGGCGCGCGCATGAGGAGTAAGAGCCTGCCATGAGGCCAGCGCTGTTCGGGCTGATTGAACGGCTGCATCGATGTCCTCAGCCGAACCCTGTGCGACGGATGCCAGTTTCTCGCCAGTGGAAGGATCAGTTGTGTCGAAGAATTCGCCAGCTGCGGGCTGGCGCCATTCGCCATTGATGAAATGTCCGAAGCGGCGCCCGTGGCGGTCGAGCCAGACCAGCGCCTCCCGCGGATCCTCCAGCGCCGGCCCGTATTCCATGCCTAGAAATTTTTCGACAATACTCATGCGTGTGCGCTCGATCCTCTCAGCGGTAATGAGTCCTATGCGATGGGGTGCCGATAATCCGCCGAGTATCTTCCGGTGGCGAAATATTCCAACTGGCGCTCGATATCGGCCAGCATGCCGCTCGCACCGAAGCGGAAGAGGCTGGCCTGCAGCCATGGTGGCCCCAGTTCCTCTTTCATCAGCGCCAGCCAATCCAGCGATTGTTTGGCGGTGCGTATCCCTCCTGCCGGTTTGAAGCCCACCGCCATGGCTGTTTCCAATCCATATTCGCGGATGGCTCTCGTCATCACC
>DASPRM010000101.1 GCA_035624455.1 Terriglobales bacterium | reverse complement strand
ATGGAGCTAGCCAACCCCGCGACCGTCACTGGTGCTCCAGATTTGGGAGATCCCGCGTACCTCAAGATCCGAGATGTCATTTATCGAATCTCCGGTATCTATCAACCGGAGGAAAAACTGTACCTCCTCGCCTCGCGTTGCGCCCGACGCATGAGTGTCGTGAATGCCAAAACCCCTGCCGAATACCTCGAACAGCTTACTATCGGTGGAAACCGGGATGCGGAGCTGCGGCTGCTGTTAAACGAGATCACCATCGGCGAGACCTATATGTTCCGCAGCCCGCTTCAACTCGAGGCACTGCAGACTGTGATCTTGCCGCAAATGTTGGAGGCAAAGAATAAAAGCGGACTCAAGCGCCTGCGTTTGTGGAGTGCCGGCTGTTCCACTGGCGAGGAGCCCTACACGCTGGCAATGTTCCTGCTCGAACAGAACCAGAAGCTGCTAGCCGGCTGGACTTTCGACATCCTCGCGACTGACATCAATGACCGTTCGCTGGAAGCTGCCAAAGACGGCATCTACGGAGAATACGCCTTGCGCAGCACGAGCGAACTGCTGCGCAAAAAATACTTCAACAGCTATGACGCGAAGCGATTGCAGGTGACAGATCAGCTGAAGTCGCTGATACGCTTTGACCGCGTGAACCTGAATGACGACAGCAGAATGACATTCCTCAAAGGAATGGACCTGATCTTCTGCTGTAACGTTCTTATTTATTTCGATCTCGCCTCTAAGCGCAAAGTGGTGCAGCACTTCTATTCGAATCTACTGCACGGAGGTTATCTGTTCTTAGGACATGCGGAGTCCCTGTATCAGGTCGACGACAGGTTCCGACTGGTCCACTTTCCTGGGACCATGGGCTACTGGAAGCCGCCCATCGGCTATACGGGCGAAAGCAAGCTATGAAGACACTGGATGAAATTCGTGCTCGAATTAAAGAGCTGGAAGTAATGCCGGCCATCCCAGCGATTGTTCAACCCTTAACTGCCATGCTTCGGCTTCCGGCCGAACAAGTCGACCTTGACCGCGTCGTAAAGATGGTCTCATACGACTCCACCATTGCCGCACAATGCCTGCGGATGGCCAACTCCCCTCTGTTCGGAAGGCGGAATACGGAAACCGTGCGCAGCGCCATCATGGCGCTTGGTCTTAAGCGAGTGCAGGCGATTCTGCTTGGCTGTTGCCTGAACCGGATTGTGCCGCCCGACAAATGGGCTCTGGACGCGGTAGTGTTTTGGCGCCATTCGCTGGGCTGCGCGTTAGTGAGCCGGAGGATGGCAAAGCTCATCGGATATCCTGATCCGGAGAAAGCCTATCTCGCGGGACTGCTACACGACCTCGGGATCCTGGTAAACACTCTCACCTCGACCGAGGACTATCGCAGGTGCGTCCAGGCTGCACGTGATGCTCATGTGGCGCTGGAGCGTAGTGAAGAGGAGCATCTCGGCTTCACCCACTGCCAGAGCGGCCGGATCCTGGCCGAACATTGGCATTTTTCTGCCGACGTAATTGAAGTGATCGAGTTTCATCACCACACTGCGGCACCGGAGACGCATCCGCTGGTATCGCTGATCCACCTCAGTGATTTGTTGTGCCGATTGCGCGATTTGGGATACGGATATTACGAGGCAATGGGTGTGGATCTTGCAGGGGAGGAGGCATGGGCCGCGCTGGTCAGCCATTACCCGGCGCTTGCGAACCTGGACCTGACGCGCCTCACGATGGATATCGAAGCATCCATGGACGAAATCGTAGCCGTTGTAGATGAGGTTTTCAGAACGTAGTATTCGGCTACAAGGTCTGGTGCCGATCAGAAGTGAATCTCGAGTGAAACTATCAGCGGAAATCCCTCGAACATCAGGTTGACATCGATCCGGCTGGACTCGGTAAGTGCACGCAGGAGGTAGTCCGCTCCGGTGATTATGGTCGGCACGGAGAGCATACATCCGTCTCCCATGCCGTTGATCTTGTTCTTGAAGTTGCCCGCAATCATGTTACAGACTTCGCCCACCGCATCACACATCTGCGGTCCGGCTGCCGCGGTTTCTACGCCTAACATCTTGGCGGCAATCAGGGTGGCGGAATTGGTAGCACAACGCAGGGTAACGACTCCACGTATCTGTCCCGCGAGCCCCACCATGGAAGTGATGTCGAGCTCCTCGCCCGCAAACGACGTGGGGCCGGGCTCGAGAACGCTTCCGAGCATAGTCTCAAAAACCTCTCGCGCCGCCAGTGTAAGCACGGGCCCCCAGGATTCACAGTCTCCTTTATCCAGGTTCGCGGTCATTGCGCTCAAAGGTTTCATGCCAGCAAGGGAAGGATGTGTTCTTTGACCTGGTCGGCGGTAAACGGCTTACGAATGTAACCGCGCGCCCCGGCTGTTAAGGCCTGTACCACATGGCCTTCGCTACTCTCGGTCGTGATCATCACCACCGGAACTGCCTTGGCATTCTCTACGCTGGACAACTGCTTCACAAATTCCAGACCGTCCATGACCGGCATATTGATGTCGCAAAGAATGAGATGAACTTTTTCCTGGTTTAGGACGCTGAGCGCCTCAGCCCCATTCCCCGCCTCCAGCACCTGCGCGATATTGATACCTGCCTGCCGCAGCGACCGTTCCACAATTTTGCGCATTACCGAGGAATCATCAACAATCAGCACCCGCATGTTGTCCATGGAAACTGTTCCTTTGCGAGCCCAGAGAGCCCGGGAAAACCGCTGCCCCATGTGGTCTCCGCATATTCATCGGCAAGTTCGAACTAGATCTTTAGTTCGCAGACTTCGACAGTCAGCAGCGGGGACGAACCCGCACAACCCTCACGCAGAAATGTAACGGGAGATGGAAAATGCAGTGTTTACTGCAGGTGAGTACGTAACCGTCCCCCCATTTTTTGGTAGGGTTTGTGGATTGAGGAAGTCACCTTAAGTCAGTTACGGGTAGCGGCTTCCGAGCGGGTTGGAGTGACTGCCCGTTCAACTTCGAGGCGTAGGCCATCGATAGCGCGCACCCGGACCTGCTCGCCGGCCTCTACCGTACCGGAAGCAGTGGCATTCCATAGCTCGCCGTGGACGAAAACTTTGCCTTCCGGCGTCAGCGGGGTTCGCGCAATGCCAATTTCGCCAATTAGCCCCTCGACTCCGGTCGTGATCTTCGCCCGCCGCGCTTTTAACGCTATGCCCATCAAGAACGTGGTTATAAGGCCTAGTGGCACGCTCACCGCGAGGGCCGTCCACAGGTGCACCCGCATCTGCGGAATCGGGGTATCGACCAGCAGCAGAGCCCCAATCGTGAGAGCAGCTATCCCGGCCACGGTGAGCACACCGTGGCTGGCAAACTTGGCCTCCAGCGCAAAAAAGACAAACGCCATCAGGATCAGGGCCAGCGCGGTATAACGCACGGGCAGGACGTTAAGTGCGAACACCGCCAGCACTACGAAGAAGAAGCCCACCACCCCCGGCACGATGGCGCCGGGATGGTTGAATTCCACATACAGAGCCAACAGCCCGATCGCCAGCACTATAAAACTGACGTTGGGATCCATCAGAAAACTGAGGATCCGCTGCTTCAACGTCATATCGAGCTCACTGACGTTTTTCCCTGCAAGGTGAAGCGTGAGTTTCTCGCCATTGAAGCGGGTTATCGACTTGCCGTCGAGTTGCTTGAAGAGATCCTGTTCCGTGGGAGCGACCGCATCGACCAGATGCTGGCTCAGTGCCTCCTGATCGGTAAAGGACTTCGACTCCCGTACCGCGCTTTCTGCCACCTGCACATTCCGCCCTCGCTTGCTTACGATGGAACGCATGAAAGCAGCGGAATCGTTGGTCACCTTCTCTTTCATCACATCATCCATCTTGCCCCCGCCCAGCATGACAGGGTGCGCAGCCCCAGTGTTCGTGCCCGGCGCCATGGCGGCCACATCCGCAGACTCCAGAATGAAGAACCCCGCGGAGGCTGCACGACTGCCGGCAGGGGACACGTAAACGATGACCGGCACCGGTGAGGCTAGAATTTTCTCTACGATCTGCCGGGTGGAACTCTCCAATCCCCCGGGAGTGCGCAGTTCGATGAGTACAGCCTCGGCATGCCGTGCCTGGGCCTGATTCAGCGCCCGCGTGATGAATTCTTCGGTAATGGGATGGATCGTGTCGTCAACCACAATCTTCAAAACGTCGGCCGTTGCAGGAAGCGAGAAGAAAAGAAGCGCAACTACCCAAGTAACCCAAAATGTAGAGGGCCCCCACCCGGAGAACGCGCTGCCTCGGCCAAACCTCGGGTTGGGACTGCCAAAATTCTTGGCTGCCTGTTTCATGGCTGCTCACTCCCTAGGCTTCAGTCGCTCTAGCCTCATTTCTTCTCTGCTGTCTTCGCATCCAGGGTTTTTTTCAATTCGAGCGCTGAAGGATTACTCGGTTCGAGCGCCAGTGCGCGACTGAGCTCTTCCGAGGCCGCTTCCAGTCTATTCTGCTTCAGGTTCAGGCGCGCCATCACCAGGAAAGCCTCAGCCGAAGGCTGCATGCGAACCGCAGCATTGGCTTCGCTGGCCGCACCCGCGGAGTTTCCATTTGCCTCGAGTGCCCGTGCCAGCCCAACATGGGCGGCAGCGTTGGTGGGATCGAGCAGGATGGCTTCCCGAAATTCCCGCTCCGCTTCGCTCGGGAAGCCATGATTCATGAGGTCCTGGCCGCGCTCCACGTGATATCGGGCATGCGCCGGGGGAGGGGTTTGTTGCAGACGCATTTCCGCTGCCCGCTGAATTTCCAATGCCAGCTGCCGGTAGGGATTCTCATCGTAGTTGCGCTTGATTCTCTGCAGCGGGATCTTCGTGGCGGTAGCTCCAGGAACGGTGGATCGCAGGGTGCTGGCGCTGGGAGCAACCACATCCAAAAACGCTCTCGCTTCGCCGTCCGATGGTTTCAAATTTAGGACCTCACGCAGCTGGCGGGCGGCATTGGCATGGTCTCCGATGCGGTAGTAGGCGACTGCCAGATTGAAGTGGTAATCCGGGTCGCTCGGATCCGCACTGATGGCCTTCTGCAGATTCTCCAGTTCCGAACGCTTTCCACGGCGGCCTTGTACCACGCCCAGATTGTTATAAATTTCCGTCAGAGGTAATGTGTTGGCTAAATATGCGAAAGCTTCTTCCGCGTGCGCAAAGTCTCCCGCATAGTATGCGGACAAGCCCAGGAAAAAGCTGGCTTCGTGCGAAAACGGGCTGTTGCGCGGAATACGGGCCAACCACGACACCGCGGATTCATACTCACGGTTCTCGTAATAGCTTCTTCCCAGTTGCAAAGCTGCTTGTGGATAGTTGGGGTTCAGGCGGTTGGCTTCACGGAAATACCGGATCTTCTCTGTTCGGGATGTAGCCATGGTGCCACGAATGTAATTTTCAAAGGCATCGAGCCGAACTGTGGGAAAACTGGAAACAAACAGCTGCTTCGCAGGCAGATCCGCAGGATGGATCTGCTCCAGCAAGTCCCAAGCCAGAGCGCCTTCGACATCTACCATCTTGGGCAGCGTCCCCGATTCCTGGAGCTCCGGCGAAAGATGCAACTGTTTCATATCGAGCAACTGCGCCGTGGCACGGAAGATCTTGCCATCGTAGTCATAGTTGCCGAGCACAACGTAGTCGACATCCATCTGCTCGGCGATTAGATATAGGGTGGCGCGAGAAAGCTTGGCGTTTTCAGGAATTCCAGCCCGGTCAAAGGCGGAATCCCGGTCCTGGCGCGCCACGACATACAGCTTCAGCGATGTCATGCGCTCGCCCAGCAGTTCGGGGAAGGACTCGGAAATCCATTCCAGCCCGGGTGCCTGGGAAGCATTCTCGAAAGGTAGGATCAGTAATGTGCGCGCTAAAGTAACCGCTGATTGTGCCGAAGCAGGAGCCACGATACCTGAGATCAGCGCCGCAACGGCAATCGTGCGCAGGAGTTTCACGATAGCTGAATTATAGCGGCTATGATTATCGCCCGGATTCAAGTCATTGGTTGATATCGGCTCACTGGAAAAGGGGAAAGTTCGTTCCCGCATCGGATCATGATGACCCGCAAAGCCGGCGACGTATCCAGGCACTCTTCCATCGTGAAACTGCAAACTCCCTTGTGATAGGTTGAGGGTTTCGCTGGCGGTTGCGAAAGAGGCAAGGTATGAAAGCGATTCAATTTCACGAGTTCGGCGGTCCGGAGGTTCTGCGCTACGAAGATATTCCAGACCCCGTGTTGCGGAAAGATCAGGTTCTAATTCGCGTGAAAGCTTGCGCTTTGAATCATCTGGATTTGTGGATTCGGAAGGGCCTGCCCAACATCACGCTGCCGCATATCAACGGCAGTGACGTCGCCGGAGTGATCGAAGAAGTCGGGGAGTACGTGACCGGGCTGAAGCAAGGTCAGCGTGTGCTGCTGGCGCCTATGACGTTCTGCAACCATTGCGCAGCCTGCACTTCCGGCCAACAGAATTTTTGCCGGGAGTTTACGGTTCTGGGGAATGGCAACCAGGGCGGAAACCGGGAATTGATGGCTGTCCCACCCGTGAACGTCATACCTATTCCCGATCGCCTGGGTTTCAATGAAGCTGCCAGTGTGCCATTGGTGTTTCTGACGGCATGGCACATGCTGGTCTCGCGAGCCCAGATCCGTCCCGGTCAGGTAGTCCTGGTTTTGGGTGCAGGCTCGGGAGTGGGCTCGGCAGCTATCCAGATTGCCAAACTCTTCCACGCCACCGTCATTGCCACCGCCGGAGGCGAAAGCAAACTGACTAAGGCTCGCGAACTCGGGGCCGACTTTATGGTGGATCATTACAAGCAGAAGATCTCCGATGAGGTGAAGAAGATCACAGGCCGCCAGGGTGTGGACATTGTGCTTGAGCATGTAGGCGCCGCAACCTGGGAAGAAAGCATGAAGTCGCTTAAGCCCGGTGGCACGATCGTGACCTGCGGTGCCACCACCGGACCAGAGGCCAAATTCGACATTCGTTTTCTGTTTGTCCGCCAACTGTCTTTTCTAGGCTCGTTCATGGGAACCATGGGAGATCTCTACGAGGTTTTGGGGCACGTGTTCGCTGGGGCACTCAAACCCGTCGTGGATCGAACCTTTCCGCTGAAGGATGCCGCCGAGGCACATCGATATCTGGAGAGCAGTCAGATGTTCGGCAAAGTCGTGCTGGTACCCTGACTACCACTCGCAGGCTCAGAGTCTTAACCTGCGCGCTGGCATCTAATGAGTGCCGCAGCTAAAATAGAGGTGTCATGAACGGCGAAGATCGCTTTGATAATCTTCTGGGCAGCCATCAGCATGCCGCCCCAGTGAATGAAGTTGAGTGGGGAGAGAAGCCGCCCGAGGGCATCGTTTTCGCCCAGCTCGACAAACTTGTCAATTGGGTGCGGAAGAGTTCGATCTGGCCGATGTCTTTTGGGCTCGCCTGCTGCGCCATTGAAATGATGTCGATGGGGGCGTCCCGCTTCGACATCGCTCGATTCGGCGCTGAAGTGTTTCGCCCATCCCCACGCCAGTCGGACCTGATGATCATTGCTGGCCGCGTTTCCTGGAAAATGGCCCCGGTGATTCGCCGCCTCTGGGAACAGATGCCGGAGCCCAAGTGGGTGATCTCCATGGGCGCCTGCGCTACTTCCGGCGGAGTGTTTAACAACTACGCCTTGGTCCAGGGGGTCAATCAGGTCATCCCGGTTGACGTCTACGTGCCAGGATGCCCACCCAGGCCCGAACAGTTGATCTATGCCATCATGATGTTGCAGCAGAAGATCGAAAATGAACGGGGATCTTTCCGCCAGGCTTTGAATCTGAGCTAGATTGGCATTTCCTTTCATACTGGAAATTACTTAGTCCGGCTGGGAATCCTGCTGAGGCATCTGCACAGCCAGGGCGCAAGAATTACCCATCCCAAAATCGCACCCTGCAAGCTAATAGCTTGATTTTCCGCCCCTGCGCGGTTGGCAACCATTGTGCACCGACATAAGCGAGGTGCCTTATGAACGGTTCTAAGGAAGTCATCCTGTGCGTCGATGACGACCCGGAGATTGTTTCAGCTCTGCGGGACCTCCTGGAAGTCCATGGCTATGAGGTTTTGGCCGCCTGTGATGGATCGGAGGCTTTCAAGGCGTTCGACAATGCCGTGGATGCGGTGATTCTGGATTATCAAATGCCGGGCGAAGACGGGATGGCACTTGCAGCCCGGATGAAAGAGTCCAAACCGCACGTTCCCATTCTGATGTTTTCTGGGTACGACAATCTCTCCAGCTGGGAGCTGACTTCTGTGGATCAATTTGTCTCCAAGAGTGGTCCTCCCTCGCAACTCCTTGCCGCTCTCGAGCACCTGCTGGCAGTGCGGTATCCGCCCTTTCAGCGCTGGTTCGGCGACTGGAAAAACCGTATCCACAAGACCGGCCTAAACGGATGGGGGACGCGCAGCTAAGCAACCTCGCGCCAGCGGCGATACTCAAAGCACTCGCTAAAGGAGGAAAAGGGCTTGAATTCAAGACGAGATATGTTGGGAGTTCGCACATTGGCACTGACGGCCGCGGTTTTCGGCCTGCTCCTGCTCGGCGCGGGAGTGCAGCGCGCGGCGGCCGATGATCGGTCCGATTGCCAGCACCGAATCGCCAAAGCGGAGAGGAACTACGATGATGCGTTGCGGCACCACGGTGCCGGCAGCCATGAGGTTCTCGACCGGCAGCGCGACTTGAATGCCGAAAGGGAGAATTGCTGGAATCGAAATCACTCGTGGTGGGACGGGAAAGAAAACCGTTGGCATGAACAACGCGACTGGGATCGAGACGAGCACCACGATCATGATCGCGACCATGATCGCGATCACGACCACGATCATTGATCCGGGGAGCAGGTTTGAGCAGGGCAGGAGTGCCTGTTCCTGCTCAAGTTTGCACTGCCATGTGCAAATTCTTGCAGAGTTCCCGAGAGGGTGCACTTAAGCCTTTTCTTTGCAGCGCCTAACTTGGAACTCTGATTGCACTTCTAGCTTGGGTTATTCAGACCGCGGTGTCCCCGGCCGCTCTCGCCTGGCGAGAGCTTTCCGGGAAGGGGCGAAGGGGCCGCGATTAAGATGGGACCAGCAAGATCGGGGTATCGGGGCATTAGGACGTTTCTTCTGGTGACCGCAGGCTTGCTGCTATGCGGGGTTCATGTATTTTGCCAGACCCGCGCCAGCGATTTTCCCGATGCCCCTCAGCCGGCCATTTCCGCTCGCAGCGGCGCGCTGAATCCGAATAGCTTTAGATTTGCAGCCCCCGCCTGGCGGCCCTCGCACCCAGCCACCACAGACGCGCAAGCGTTGCGGGCATGGCATCCTGACCCTATAGACTTCAGCTCTCGGGTTCCGTCAGCTCCTGCTGAGGAAGAGCAATTGGTAGCCCGGCCGTCTTTCAAGCATTTTCCAGTTCGCCCGGGACCGACGACCCTGAGTCAGCCGCAATATTCTCCGAACATGCTTGCATTAGCCGGCCGTTCCTACGCGGCTGCTTTTCTGCCGCGCCTGTCGCGCCGCATTCCAGACGATTCGCCAGTCAAGTGGATTATTTCCGGCCGCTGGGCTGGGCAGAAGTTCTGATACTCGCCTTAACAACACCGCCCAGGCCGGATTTTTGGCCGGCCAGCCGCAACCCTGCCGCTATTTTCTTTGCGCCCACGCCATCCCATCCGGCCCGGACCCGGTGGGGATGTGGTCGATGACTTCGAGGGTCTTTAGATCGACAACCGCCACAGCATTGTCGCCAGCAACCGCAATATAAGCTCGCTCCCCGTCTGGTGTGATCAGGATTCCTTCCGGCTGATGACCTGGCTTGAGGCGCTTAACCTCCTTGCGGGCGGCTGCGTCGAGCACCAGTAGCTCGTCGCCTTCCATGTCCGAGATGAGCACCAGCTTGCCATCTGGCGTGAACTTGAGTCGATTCGAGCGTTTGGTGTGCAGGTCCAGAGTCTGAGAAACGCGGCGGCCGCCGATATCGATGATTGAGACGCCTCCATCGCGGGAATGGGCCGTCCAAAGCTCTTTGCCATCGGGCGAGAGGTCAATTCCCTCTGGCCCTTTGCCTACAGGTATTACGGCTTCATTCCAGCCGGGCGGGGTGGTTGCTTTTTCGATGACAGTCACGCTATCGGAACCAATGTTGGCGGTGAAAATTCTGGTCAGATCCGCGCTCAGGACGACCATGTGCGTGAGATTCTGGCCAGTGCCCAGCAGCCAATCGACGCGATCGCCGGCCGGATCGTACCTCCCAATCAGCTTGTTGACCTCGGCGGTGAAATAGACCTTGCCATCGCCGAAGGCCATTCCGTGAGGACGGCGCAAGGCTCCTAAATCAACTCGGCGAAGCTCCTTTCCACCGGCAATATCCACCACCGAAATCGTGCTGCCCGGCTCGCGGGCGCCATAATTGGCTACAAATGCAGTTTTTCCGTCGCTGGATACGGTAACTTCGTGGGGACCTTCGCCAGTGGGGACTTTGTTTACTATCTTCCGGGTTGCTGGATCCACCATCACCAGCGAGTTCTCGCTCTTGTTGAGAACCAGCAACAACGGATCTTGAGCCATGGCTGTGCACGCAAACAGCAGAAGGGAAGAGAACAGACAAGCTTGGGTCATGGAAGGGCTCGCAAAATCGGCCATTAATCTACACTTCAGGGGGCCGACGAGCCAAGCCCCGAACCTGTCGCCCCAAGGTAACCACGATTCTCGCGGGTAACGGCATGGTCACAGTGTCCCGCTGGTCAATCCATCTTTCAGGAATCCGAGCCGCACACGAATACACCAAGGGCAGGGTAACAATGGAACGCTTCCGGCCTAGACTCGTAAGCACTCCTATGAGCCTCGCCACCTTTGCCGAGCGATTCTTCACCAGCCCCGCCAGGCGCCCCGGACGCCATGAACATCTCTCACTTGAGTTTTCCGGGGGTAATTATCTGATTCACACCTACGACTCGCCGGGTGAGACACCGTTTATTGAGGTGCGCATTCGCCTGCGTGTCCGCTGGAGCGACGCTACGCCCAGCGAACTGCGTTGCCGCAGCCTGCTGCTGCATCACGGTCGCATGATGGACGGCTTCCCGCCTTACTTATTCGAGTTCGAGCCCGACCAGCCACACGCAAAAGCCACTGCCGGCTCAACACGCATGCAGGCAAAAGGCGATCATCGTCTGGTGTTGGTCGCGCGCAAATATTATCCGCAGGGAATTCCCGCTCCTTATCTCGACAACCTTCCCTTACGCATCAAAGCGCATTTCAGGGAAACTTCGGGCGAGACTGCGGAGTTGCGCGGCGGTATTGGATCGAGCGGCAAGGCAGTCCTGCGCGGCGGGTGCAAACCTATTGCGCCGGCATCGCAGCCGCAGGTGATTAAATCCGCAGACGCTTCCAGCGTCCCCGTCTGAATAACAGAACGCCCGCAGTCGCGATCGCAGCTTCCGCGATCACAATCGAAAAATACACTCCTCTGGACTGAAGCCCGGCTGGAATGGCCAGCCCATAAGCCAGGGGGACCTCCAGGAACCAGAAGCCAAACAGGTTGACCACAGTGGGAGTAACCGTGTCTCCCGCTCCGTTAAAAGCCTGCAGCATCACCATGCCGTATGCATATCCAATGTTCCCGTAGCTCAGGATTCGCAGGCAGGTGGTAGCCAGCGGTGCGACCTGGGGATCATGCGTAAACAACCGCACCAGCGGGTCGGCGAACAGGACAAAGAAGACGCCGACCCCTCCCAGGAACAGCATATTGTAGAGACCAGTGCGCCACACCGAACTCTCCGCGCGCTCCGGTTTCTCGGCCCCTAGATTCTGCCCAACCAGTGTGGCGGCTGCATTGCTTAACCCCCAGGACGGCAGAATCACGAAGATGATGATGCGAATCGCTATGGTATAGCCGGCGATGGCAGCAGCCCCAAACGTGCTCACGATGCGAACCAGGCCGATCCAGCTGGTGTGCGCGATCATGAACTGCAGAATGCCCGTGAATGACACGCGCAGCAGCCGCAGCAAGACACGGATATTGAGCCGAATCTGGTGGCGCAATACGCGGATCCGCTCCGTGCCCCGCAGCAGCCGATAGAACTGATAGAGCACCCCAATGCCCCTGCCGGTGAAGGTTGCCAGGGCTGCTCCAGTCACTCCCAGCCGTGGAAACGGACCAAGTCCGAAGATAAGGCAGGGATCGAGCACCAGGTTGATGATGTTTGAAACCCACAACAGCCTCATAGCAATGGCCGCATCGCCGGCTCCGCGGAAGATGGCATTGTTCAGGAACAGCAGAAGCACGACCCCGCTGCCGCCCAGGGCAATGCGGGCATAGCCGCTGCCAATCGCGACCACCTCCGCCGATGCCCCCATCAGCCGCAGGAGATTTGGCGCAAAGAGTAAACAGGGAAGGCCTACGATTGCGGACGCGGTCAAGCCCAGGATGATTGCTTGCACTCCGGCCACCGCAGCTTCCTCCGGATTCTTCTCACCGATCCGCCTGGCCACCATCGCAGTGGTGGCCATGCTCAGGCCCATGGCCACTGCGAAGATCAGCGTGATCAGGGATTCGGTCAACCCCACCGTGGCTACGGCTTCTGCTCCCAAACGGCTGACCCAGAACACGTCCACCACGGCGAACAGCGATTCCAGCACCATCTCCAGCACCATCGGAATCGCCAGCAGCAGAATCGCCCGGTTCAGGCTTCCGCTGGTGTAGTCCTGGTGAGACCCACGGATCGCTTCACGAATCGAGTGCCACAGTCCCGGTTGAGGCGTGACTACGCCGACTGCTTCCATGATGACCTCATCCACAGCTCAAGAAGCTGAAGGCAAGAAATTCAAGACGAGCTGATGACGACAGATCTGCCGCGATCGCAGACTAGAGGATTGGCGAGTTAGTAGCGGATGTACATGTTTCTGTGGCCTTGTGACTCTGCAGGTTTGGCCCCACGGCTAGAACACTGACGAGATTGTAAGTGGAACGCTGTGATTGGGCAAGTGGGCAGCCGCGAAAATGCATAGGGTAAACGAAAACTTAAGGTATTGTATGGGAATTGCTCTCTGTAGACCGCTTAATTACCAGTGTTTTTATCGGATTTAGGAACTTTCAGCCGTTTTCCCCGTTCATTCTCTTGTTCACTGTACCGACGTGCTTTGTCGGCCACCGCCGAGAGACGGTACTCTCGATCTTGCACGTGGGGAGTTGCATTTGCGATTCAGGGCCGTACTCTTAGGGTTAACGATTCTCTTGGCCAATACGTGCTGGCCACAATCTGCACATCTGGCCGCGGCTCCAGAGTTGCACGCGGCAGGTCTGGAAACCGGGAACGAGCGCCTCTCGGTCGATGACTCCGAGCCATTGGCGGTCTTTCATTCCTCGGTGCAAGAGGTGAATGTCGTCTTCACGGCTACCAACCGCCATGGCAAGTTGAAAAGGAATCTGCGGGCCTCCGATCTCACCGTTTTGGACGATGGCAAGCCGCCGGCCGCAGTTCACAGCTTCGAGAACGAGACCAACCTGCCGCTGCGAGTTGGGCTGGTAATGGACGTCAGCGGCTCTATCCGGGGACGTTTCAACTTCGAACAGGAATCCGCTGTCAGCTTTTTCCGTCAGATTGTCCGGCCGGGAATCGACCAGGCATTTGTGGTCACCTTCAATTCCGTCCCCACGCTTACCCAGGACTTCAGCGATGACCCTGCGGTTCTGGAGCGAGGCGTCAGAACAGTCAATGCGGGCGGTGGTTCGGCCGTCTACGACGCAATCGACTTTGCCGCTGCCGAAAAACTCATGCGTTGCAAGTCGAACCAGCCGGTTCGCCGGGTGATCATCCTGCTCAGCGATGGCGAAGACAATCAGAGCCGGGCGACGCAGGCACAGGTCATTGAAGCCGCCACCCGCGCCGAGGTCACCGTGTTTGCCATCAGCTCAAACTACAGCAACATCAAAAGCCGTGGCGACGTGCTGATGGAAAAACTGGCGGAGGAGACGGGTGGACGGGTTTTCTATCCTGGCAAGATCGAGGATGTTTCCCACGCCTTCAAGATGATCGAGGAAGAGCTGCGCAGCCAATACGCGCTCTCCTACAAGCCGGCCGACTTCGTCGCCAACGGACACTTCCGGCCCATCCAGATTTCCGCGCGCGACGATAAGAACGTGATCGTGCGCGTGCGCAAAGGATATTTTGTTCCTACGGACTAGAAAACCACTCCGAAATCAGTTCTCATCACGAGGCCGGTTTTCTCGCGAAAATGTACGCCCATGAAAGGCTACGCGTCAGCCGCTCCCTCCAGAGCCGCATAGATGCTGGGTTTTAGCCCCTGGGGAAAAGGACGCTTACCCCGTTGGTTCACATGAAATAGCCAAAGATAGCCTCACTGCTCGACCGACGCCAAAATGTAATCGGTCAGCAGCTTTTCTGTCTGCTCGTGCATGCCGCGCGTGTTGTAGTTGGTGCTCGTGAGCACTGCAACCAGATCGAGTTGAGGCACCACCACAATCTTGTTTCCGCCATTCCCCGACATGAAGAATGCCGGATAGCTCTTCCCACCCGATTTAAATGACTTGATCCACCAAAGATAACCATATTCCGTTGTTTCATCGATGCGAGCGTGAGGGCGGATGGAATTTCGTACCCACTCCTCATTTACGATCTGTTTCCCCTGCCAGCGTCCGCTGTTCAGATACAGTTGCCCGATTTTCAGCAGGTCGCGGCTGGTCAGGCGCAAACCGCCTCCGGTTTGGGGGATGTTGAGCGGCGAGTATACCCATTGCACATTCGTGATCCCCAGAGGTGCAAACAACTTCTGCTGAGCATAGCGATCCGTGCCCATTCCGGTGGTTTTCTGCAGAATTTCGCTCAGCGCGAACACCCCGCCGGTGCAATAGCTGAAATAGCGCCCATAAGGAGGCGGTTCCACTTGCTCGCCTAAGTGCATGCGTCCACGAATCGGCAAGTCCAGAATGAATTGCGCCCAGTCTTCCACCAGATACATGCGCTCTTCATTACCCCGGGATGCATCGTTCCAGTCATCGCACTCGAGAGGAGAGCTCATGGTGAGGAAGTCCTCCACCGTGATCGCGGCTTTGCGCGGATCGGGATTCTGCAACCGGCGCGCACGATCGGGCAGCAGCGACAGCACCTTAGCATCAACGCCACTCAACTTCCGGTCCTGGATGGCGATGCCGACCAGTATGTCAGTAATGCTTTTGGTCGCAGACCGCGTGTCACGCAGGGTATTTGCATCGCCGTCGACATAATCCTCGTAGGCGAGCTTCCCACGCCGTGCGATCAGAATGCTTCCTATCTTCTTGAACTGTTCGGAACGGACAGCGGCGCTCATTGCCTGAAGTTTTGCTTCCGAGAGTCCGCTATCCACGGCGGTGGCCTTTACCCAATTGCCCGGCTCTTGTCCTTGAACGAGCACTGTAAAGGCGCAGATCGCATATGCGGTTGTCAACAGGCGGAAATATGCCAACACGGTTGTTCCTCACAACTCAGACGCCCAACATCAGCAATCGTCATCAGGTTCTGAGCAATCCTGCTGTCGCGCGTCCCTGAAATCGGCTCGTCCCGGGAAGCCTCTCCAGGAGAGGCAAATCAGCCCATCAGAAAACTCACACCCTAGCCCCGGATCCCAGGTCCGGCCACCATCGTTTTTCCCACCATTTTGTCCGAAATTCCAGGACTCAAAACATGCCACTCTGTGCTAGCATCCCGCGCACGCAGCCTGCGTTTTCCGATTATTTCTTCCTGGTGTCACTGTGGAATCTCGCGTGGGGCTTCACATCGTGCTTCGCTCAGCGCTGTTATTTCTTGGTATCACTCTGGTGTTTTTCAAACTTGCACCTGATTCCTTCGCCCAATCGACGGATGAAGTACCTATAGATCCGCCAGAGCGTCCCCTCGCATCGAATTTTCCCAATGCCTCTGGTACCGGATCTTTCCCGGCGCGTCTCAGGCCCTTGCAAATTGATGTGAATCTGGTGCTGGTGCCGGTAACTGTGACTGACGCTGCCAATCGTCCGGTCATGGATCTCGAGCTGCAAAATTTCTCGGTCTACGAGCAGGAACAGCCGCAGAAAATCCGCTATTTTTCGACCGAGGACGCGCCCATATCCGTGGGACTGATTGTCGACGTCAGCAAAAGCATGAGCAACAAGATTGACGCGGTGCGCGAGGCTGTTGGCGAGTTCTTCCGAATTGCAAATCCGGAAGACGACTATTTTGTGATCACCTTTGCCGATCGCCCCCGGGTGCTGGCAGATACAACCCAGTCCGTGGGCACGATCCGGGAAAAGCTGGCGTCGATCACTCCCGCGGGCCACACCGCGCTGCTCGACGCGATTTATCTTGCCGAGGCCAAAATGCGCTCGGCAACCTACTCGCGGCGCGCCTTGCTCATCATCTCCGATGGCGGTGACAATCACAGCCGGTATCGCGCGAAGGAGATCCGCCAACTGGTGCAGGAAGCCGACGTTGAAATCTACGCCATAGGGATTTTCGATAGCACCTTCAAGACCCCGGAAGAGTGGGCGGGGAAGCGCCTGCTAACCGATATCACCGGCGCCACCGGGGGGCGCTGCGTTACTCTCGATCACTTGCGAGAACTCCCACAGATCACAGCCGACATCAGTTGGGAGTTGCGGAGCCAATATGTTCTGGGATACCGCCCGGAGACTGTGTCGCGAGACAATCAATGGCACACCATTAAAGTCAGAGTGGCGGCGCCGGAGGGTGTTCCTCTGCAGGTCCATGCCAAGAAGGGTTACCTGGCGACTGCCCGGTAAGCCGCTGCCTTTCGTGATCAATCCTTGGCACTGGGGCCAGGACAATCGAGCCCTTCGCCCACATTAGTCGAGACTCCCGCATCTCCCGCCAAATACCTCCCCGAGGCAGCAAGATTCGGATAGATTTGGAGAGTCGACTTCTGAACCATATAAGCGATATTCCTGGGAGGAATTGTGAACGAAACCCCGCAACAATACATGCAGCGGATTCAGGGCCATCTCGCTGGCGCCGATCCCCTGGTCGTTCTCGAAGCTACAGCCGACAGGCTCGCTAGGGTGGTACAAGGCAAAAGCAGCGACATTCTGCATCGACGCCCTTCTCCCGAGCGCTGGTCAGTTGCCGAAATCGTTATGCACCTGGCGGAAGCCGAACTGGTGATCGCTTACCGAGTCCGAATCATTCTGGAGAAGAACGGCGTGCCCATTCCGGCGTTTGATCAGGATGTGTGGGCGCGCCGATACCGCGATGCCCAGATCAAGCCTGCATTAGAAATGCACCGCGGCCTGCGGCAGGCGAACCTGGCTCTGTACAGATCGTTTTCGCCGGAACAGTGGGAGCAGTACGGGATGCATTCCGAGCGTGGCAAGGAGAGCATCCGCCAGATCGTAAACCTGGCTGCGGGCCACGATCTGAATCATATGAAACAGATTGAGGAGATTCTTGCGCCGAGCTAGCGCGATTGACCACGACCTCGTTCGTTCCGTCGCAACCCAGATGATGAACTCTGCCCGACTCGAGATTGATGGCAAGAGTATCCCTGTGAAGCGCACCAGCTCGCAGCGCTTGCGGACCGTGACGTTCCGCATGGGCGGACGTGAGTTCGTGGCCATCGAGCAGAATCCGGAAAAGCCGAGTCGCTGGGGTCAGCTCGCGCAGGCAGGGCATCGGGTGGTCCAGTTCAAAGATGTCGAGAGCAATCGGTTCGTGGCCGTTAGCGTCGATGGCGAGGTGAAAGAGTACGGCCGGCTGGGAGAGCAAGAGTAGGGAATCAGGCCCGCGGCAGATCTACTAGTCAGACTTCCGTTGTTCAGATGGGTGGCTTTCCGGCAAACGCCTCCGCAATCGGCACCTGTGAGTGCACTCAAAACCTCCAAATTCCTGCATGGTATCCTGAAAATCGACCTTCGAGAGTGCTTGCAAGACCAAGGTTCCGCAGCAGTGGCGAATCTAGAACATTCAGGAATGCGGAGTCCGCAATCGAACCGAGAAGGCTTGAGCACAGCTACGTTTCGCAATTCCGAACGGGCTCGGCAGAATCTGAACCTGATCGCGCAGCGAGTGCCGTTGTCGATCCGTCAAGCCATTCCACCCCTGCTCAGCGATTCGCCTGACCCCGATTCAGCTCTCAATCTGTTCGAGCGACTCACCCAAGCCGCGGGACCTGAGCTTTTCCGATTGCTGGAAAAGCATCCGCCACTCATTCACTATGCTCTGGCGGTCTTTGAATACAGCCAGTTCCTGGGCGAGACCCTGATTCGCAACCAGGACCTTTTTCCTGCCTTCCTTCGCGAGAAAAATCTCGACCGCTCGCATTCCTCCGAAGAATTTCGTGAGAGTTTTGCCCGCTACCGTTCACGTTCCTTCGAGACCGACCTATCCATGCTGCTGGCGCGATTCAAGCGTCGTGAGTACGTGCGCATCATGCTGCGCGACGTCCTGGGCATCGCTACCCTGGCCGAGACCACGGCTGAGATTTCCAGCCTGGCGGATGTTCTGCTGGATGAAGCCCTCCGCGAGGTCGAATCGCAACTCAGCCGGCGATTTGGCAAGCCGCAACGGCTGGATCCGGATGGACGCCTGATCGATACGCCATTCTCGATTCTGGCTTTGGGCAAGCTCGGTGGCAACGAACTCAATTATTCTTCCGACATCGACCTGCTCTTCCTTTACGGCGATGGCGAGCCTGGCGAGGAGCCCGTTTCCATTTCCAATCGTGAGTATTTCATACGCCTGGCACAATTAGTCACCGAGGTGCTCTCCAGAGCGACCAGCGAAGGCGCCGTGTTTCGCATTGACCTCCGCCTCCGGCCGCGAGGAAGGGAAGGCGAGCCCGCGATTTCCTACAGCGAGGCGATTCGCTACTACTCTGAGGTGGCCCATGACTGGGAATTGCAAGCTCTGATCAAGATCCGCCACGCCGCTGGCGATGTTCCCTTGTCGCGGCGGTTCCTGCGCACGGTGCAACCATTCGTGTACACCGAACAGATCAACTTCGAGGCCATCGAAACCGCCCTGGAAACGCGCGACCGGATCCAGACTCGCCGGAGGCAGGCGATAGCTACCGGGCAGGATACGATTGACGTGAAGCTCGATCGCGGCGGGATTCGCGACATCGAATTCCTGGTGCAGTGCCTGCAGCGCGTCTATGGAGGTCCGGAACCCTGGTTGCGCTCTGGCGGCACGCTTTTCTCGCTGCAGAAGCTGCACGACAAACGCCACATCAGCGGCCGCGATTTTCACCAGCTGACCACCGCCTACGAATTCCTGCGCCGCGTGGAACACCGCTTGCAGCTACGGCATGGGCAGCAATTGCATCGCCTGCCGGTGGAAGCGGACGACTTGCAGTTTGTGACACGCTCTCTCGGCAGCGACCCCACACAAACCGGCAACCACGTTGTCAAGGCATTGCGCGAACGCATGGAACGTGTGGCTGAGATCTATGACCGGATCATTCACCATCAACAGCGGCACCGTCTGGAGGACCACGGGACAACAGAATTTCGCTTGCGCGACACTCTGTTTGAAATTGGACAGGACCATTCCGAGCGCCAGATTCTGGAGCGGCTCGCGACCGATTCGCCACCACTTTACGAGATTGCCGGCCGCCGCGATCTTCCGCCACAGGTCCATCGCGCTCTGTTCCGCTTCCTCAGCTCGGCTTTCACCAGTTCAGAGCGATACGCGGCGGTAGTCACCAATGCTTCCGCCCTTGAGCGCGCCTTGTGCATCTTCGGGGTCAGCGAGCTGCTCACGGACACGTTGATCCGGCATCCGGAGGAGATCTCCGCATTAACCGATATGGGTCCGGAAGGCCAGCCCTCGCCGGACGGTAATGGACTCAGCTTCCCCGATTCCACATCGTCAGGTTCGGGAGCCAGAGCTAGCGCCTTCGCTGATTTCTTGGCTTCAGAGGCGGTAGCGGAGGACCAACGACTGGCCTTGCTTCGGCGGCAGTACCGGCATCGGATTCTGGTTTCCGGCGCCCGCGATGTGGTTGCAGGCCGCAATGTTTATCACTCACTCGCCGACAACAGCGCCGCCGCTGAGGAAGCGATCCAGGCCGCTTTCGCGCTTAGCGATAAGCCGGCAGGGTTCGCAGTGCTGGCTCTGGGGC
>DASPRM010000100.1 GCA_035624455.1 Terriglobales bacterium | reverse complement strand
CGATCCGTCCCGTGCAGTCGCGGTGCGGATGAGCATTTTCTTCCGTGGGACGGCCGTGCGTAGCCCAGCGCGTGTGACCGATGCCGTAGGTGCCGTCAAGCGGCTTGAGCCGAACCGCTTCCTCCAGATTGCGCAGCTTGCCTTCCGCGCGGCGCACCTGCAGTCCATCGCCGTTACCGGCTACCGCGATTCCCGCTGAATCGTAGCCGCGATATTCCAGACGACGCAGGCCATCGATGATGACCGGCACCACTCTCTTCTTGCCTACGTAACCCACTATGCCGCACATCTGTCTGTCCCCCTGGCAACGGGCTCTTGCTGGCCACGCTGCGGGTTATTGTGAATTCGAATTTCCGAGAAACTACTGCTCAATGGAGTAATGGAACTCCTCGATGACGGGGTTGGTGAGCACTTCCCGAGCTATTTGCTCCACCTGCGCCTCGGCTTCCGTTTTGTCGATCCCGCCATTCAGATCGATCACAAAATACTTTCCCTGACGGACGCCCCCCACCGCTTTGTAGCCCATCTTATTCAGCGCGCCATGGATGGTCTTACCCTGCGGATCCAAAACGCTCTGCTTCAGCGATACATACACGTAGGCTTTCATTATTCTGCGACGATTATACAGCCGTAAGCTGCTGGAAGGTTTGAGCTTGGTCTTACCATTGTAATTACACAGGCAGTTACTTTCAGCGGGCGGCTCTTGACAAGGATGGGAGGTATCGGAGAATGCGAGCGCTTTGGGCACTAGCCTTCATTCTGAGTTGTGGGGTCGGGGCGATTACGCAAAGCAGAGCACAGAAGCTGGGCAACACGGTTCCGTCGACGGACACGGTGAACCCGCCCTGCAACCCGGCGATGCGCCACGATTTGGCACAGGAGATCGCCGACACCAACAAAGAAATCGGCGGAATGACCGCAAGGGCAACCATGCTGCGATCGAACGCCGGGATTGTCCAGGACAGCGCCGCCAGAAGCGCACTGCAGATCGATTCCGACCTCTGGCTCTCCCTCATCGCCAGCATGAGGCGGCGAGTAGATCGCCTGCAGTCCGGACTCGATAGCTGCGATTCCGGCAAGAAGGCTCCGGTTTCCGGCGATATCCCTGAACGTCAATAGCGAGTTGCCTACCTTTGCCTTCACAGGTGAGTACCAATCGTTGCGTGTCAACGGCTGATTGCTGAATGCTGACTGCTGACCTCTGCAGTTAATGCGGCGTCACCGAAGTCACCGTCGAGCAGGTCTGTCCTGGATTGAAGCGCACATCCACAAAGGTATTCATTGGAAAGAGATTGGTCTGGTTGCCACAGAATGTGAAATCCTGCGCCGAGCCGGAGTTGATCAGCGTGACCGCGGTGACGTTCACGAAGATTCCGCCGTCCCCTACGGCTGTGAAGTGAACAATGCTGACCACGCCGCTCGCCGCTCCGGGATTGAAGAAGCCCGAGACTCCAACAAAGCCACAACCGGTAAGCGTGAGCAAGAGGATCGCGGTCAGGATGCCGCGCATGGCTGGAACTCCTGGCAGATTGTAGCCCCAAAAGCGTATCCCTGGTTGCGCGGAACCAAACCGCTTCTCGCGCAATGCCATATCGGTGCAATTCGTCCCACCAGGAAATTTCGTCAACACACAGCCGGCCTTATCAGGCTCCACTCCGCGGGCATCCCCTGCCATAGACTTCAGTCCCGCCCGTGTGATAGGGTTTGCAAACCTTTTGTGGGGTGGGGAGACCCGCACTCAGACCTCCAGTTGATTACAAGGCTGTGTGCGAATTGCTCTCCGATCTGGTTCTTCTCTTTTCAGTGCGTGCCACTTCGGCTCGGGGTACCCAGGGCAATCCATCTTGGCCGGACCTGCGTACTTACTGTGTCTGTCATCCGTAACTTTCCCGGGAGTGGGGAATCTCAGGTGGGAATCGCGGTTCTGGAAGTTGAATTCATATCTGTGCAGTTAGGCTTTTTAGCTCGGCCCCGACCGAAGTGTCGCGGGAAATAGATGAACCTAACAACTTGAGGAGGAATAAACACATGAGCAAGTCGTTGAAGGCGTTGGTGGCGGGGGCGGCCCTGGCGGGTCTGCTCACAGGCACCAGCGTCCGGCTGCAGGCCCAGGATCAGAGCACCGATGCTGGCAAGAACTCTTCTCCCACAGCCAGCAAAGACAAGGCTGACAAGACCGAAAAGCACGCCTGCAAGGGCCAGAATTCCTGTAAAGGCAAAGGCGGATGCAAAGCGGGTGATAATGGCTGCAAGGGCAAGAATTCCTGCAAGGGCAAAGGTGGATGCGCTACCGATGGCTCCAAGCCGCCCTCACAGTAATCTGATCACGAACCAGTGTAGGGGTCGGGAATTCTTGTACCCGACCCTTTTTCCGGAATTCTAATCATTATGGCGGGGAACCGTTTCAACGCATTTAACGATTTAGGGATCGGCATCGGTCTGCGTATCCCTCATTACGACCATATCCTTACCAACAAGCCAGTGGTCGACTGGTTCGAAATCATCTCGGAAAATTACATGGTGGATGGCGGACGACCCCTGCATGTCCTGGACCAGATTCTGGAGCAGTACCGTGTAGTGCAGCACGGCGTCTCCATGTACTTTGGATCGGCGGAACCGCTGAACCGCGAGCATTTGAAGCGGCTCAAAACTCTGGTGAGGACGACGGGCACTCCCTGGCTCACCGACCATCTCTGCTGGGGCAGTGTGGATGGCACCTATAGCCACGACCTGCTTCCCATGCCCTACACCTTCGAAGCTGCCCGCATAACGGCGCAGAAGATTCGCCAGGTTCGCGATTTCGTGGAAGTCCCCATCGCTGTCGAAAACGTCAGCAGCTATGCCGAATTTCATGTTTCCGAAATGACGGAGTGGGAGTTCCTCTCCGAAGTCGTGGAGTTGGCAGATTGCGGCATTCTGCTCGACGTCAACAACATTTACGTGTCTTCCCGCAACCACAACTTCGATCCTTTCACCTACCTGAACAGTGTTCCCGCGGAGCGCGTTGCCCAGATCCACATCGCCGGTCACTCTAAATTTCAGAAATACATTCTGGATACTCACGATCACCCCGTAATCGATCCCGTGTGGAAGCTCTATGCGCGCGCCATCGAGCTCGCAGGTCCCACTCCCACGCTGCTCGAGTGGGACGACAACATTCCCTCGTTCGACGAAGTCCACGGCGAGGCGCTAAAGGCCAACCGCTTCGTCGGCGCACTGGTGGCGGCATCATGAAACTGGAAGAAATACAGCGTCGCGTATGTGAAGCGGTGATGACGCCGCTGACGCCCTCCGAGCGCAGCCGCCCCCGCACCAAGCGCGGCAGCTCCATGCGCAAGCTGGCCAACGAAATCATCAAGCCGAACGATCGCCTGACCTCGCTCGAGCGCCTGGAAATTTATAATCGGCAGTACTGGTTCCGCATTCTATCTGCTTTCAGCGAAGACTTCGTCGGACTTCGTGGCCTGATGGGCGAACGCCGCTTTGACCGGCTGGCGCAGGCGTATCTGAACGAGAACCCATCGACATCTTTTAGCCTGCGCAATCTAGGCTCGAAGCTGGAATTGTGGCTCAGGGCTCATCCCCAGTGGGTACATCCACGGGAGCCATTGGCCATCGACATGGTTCGACTTGAGTGGGCGGATATCGAAGCTTTCGATGGCGCCGCGGAGACTCCTCTCGGCCCCGAGGACCTGAAGAGCCTGAACGCGGATTCGACATTCGGATTGCAGCCCTACATCCAACTGCTGGATTTGCAGTATCCAATCGATGATCTACTGCTCTCCATCCGCAAGGGCGAAGACTACTACGACAAGGCCAGCAACGCGTTTGTGCGAAGGCGCAAGAGCTCGCGGCTGAAGTTCGGCAGTGTCAAGCGCGAGCCGGTTTTCCTGGCCGTTCATCGCCTCGACTTTTCCGTTTACTTCAAGCGCATCGATCGGGAAGCGTTTACCCTGCTGCGTGCGCTGCGCGAGAGTAAGACGCTGACCGAAGCCGCGGAACTCGCCTTCCGCGGAACCTCCATTCCCGAAAGTGAGACCGTCGAGCTCATTCAGCAATGGTTCCAGGACTGGGCCCGCTGGGGATGGTTCTGCCATTCAAATACTGCAGAAAAAGGCTAGAGCAAGATGAGCTCGTGGATAGGAAGCCTGGTCCGCGCATACGAGCGTTTCGTTCGCGTGCTGAATTACCTGCAGTGCCCTCTGCTTCTGGCTGTGCGTCTCTATTGGGGTTGGCAGTTCGCTCAGGACGGGTGGGGCAAGCTCAGCAACAACCCCAGGGTGACTGACTACTTTGCTAGTATTGGCGTGCCTCACCCTCATTTCACGGCCTACGCGGTCGCGCTGCTGCAGGTGGTCGGCGGAATCCTGCTCATCCTGGGACTCGCCTCGCGGCTGATTGCCCTTCCGCTCACCCTTAATATGGTAAACGCCTACTGGTTCGGCGATCGCGAGGCGTTGATGTCGATCTTCTCGAATCCGGGCAAGTTTTATGCCGCTGACCCCTACACATTTCTCTTTGCGTCGTTACTAATCCTCGTCTTCGGGCCGGGCAAGATTTCACTCGACGCCCTCATCAGATATTTCCTCAAGAAACGAATGAACCTTGAGGGTGCCCCACTTTGAGCAGGCGCAAAACCGCTAAGCGCGCTCAAGAACCTAGCCCCCCAGCCTATGCTGGGGGTAGCAAGTAGAACCAGTGAGAAGCCCGCGAAGCGGGGCGTAAGAGGTAACAGAGGCTCTTAGCGTCCTCCCCCCCGAGTGGAAGTATCTTGCGTTACAGTATCACCACGAATCTACGTAACGGTGTTTCAGATTACCCGATTGCCATTTACCCGATTCCCCGAACTCCCGGGCGCATCTTAATTGTCAGTGTGGCATTGTCAGTGTGGCGCGGGCACTCTTGCCCGCGAATGCTTGTGGTTATCAAAAGCGTAAGCGGGACAAACGCGACCGGTTCGAAAGGCTCGACTCCTGTCCCCTTCGCCGCTGCGCTTCGCGCTCTACCACGAAGCTTTTGCACGTCTTTATTATTGGTTCTCCTTACGTGTATGGCTTGCACCGGAAAGTCGGCGGTTGATCCCTTCCCCGTGCACATCGGCGGCGGAACCATCGATGTCGATTTCCAAGCTGCCGACTTTTCTATCGGGCAGGAAAAACTGCTCGCCTGGGTAAATGCAGCCGCAACTTCCGTTGAGACGTATTACGGACGCTTCCCCCTTTCCCATACCTCGCTCCACATCTGCTCCTTCTGGGGAAGTGGTGTTCGCGGCGGAAAAACCTTCGGACGAAACGATGGTGGCTTGATCTACATCTCCGTAGGCGATAAAACCAGTGAGTCTCAGCTCCACCAGGATTGGGAACTGACCCATGAAATGGTCCATCTCTCATTTCCCGACGTCGCCGACCAGCATCACTGGATCGAAGAAGGCATCGCCACCTATGTGGAGCCGATCGCCCGCGCCCGAGCCGGCTTTCTCGATCCTACTCAAGTCTGGGGCGACATGGTACGCGACATGCCGCAGGGTTTGCCGGAGGCGGGAGATCGCGGACTCGACCACACGCATAGCTGGGGCCGCACCTACTGGGGTGGCGCAATCTTTTGTCTGCTCGCCGATGTCGAGATTCGCAAGAGAACGCAAAATCGTAAGGGTCTCGAACACGCGCTCCGCGGCATTCTCAATGACGGCGGAAATATCACTCAGGATTGGACACTCGAGCGCGCTCTCGCCGCCGGAGACCACGCCACCGGCGTTCCCGTTCTCGAAGAGCTTTATCAGAAGATGAAAGACAAACCCGTCGAAGTCGATCTGGATGACTTGTGGAGGCAGCTCGGCGTGGAGCGCAGCGGAGGCCACACATCGTTCAACAACAGCGCCCCGCTGGCCGCCGTTCGCCAGGCCATCACAACCGGCGCGGCGGCGAAATAATTGGCAGTCTCAATCAGGCTTAATGGTGGTCATTCTGAGCGAGTACGGCTTTTCGTCACCCGTCTCCTCTCCCACCATCCGACGATCGCCGAACCCGTCACCAGCAGTGTGATTGTGCCGGGTTCGGGCACTGGCGCTGTGGGTTCGGGCGAAGGCCCGGTTGGATTTACACTGCCGGGCACAGGTGCGATCGGCAGAGGTGCAACCGGCGGCGTCACATCTGGTTTCTTTCCTTCTCCGCCCCCTCCTCCGCCCGGAGGCACAAAGAACGGCACGAACGGGGTGGCCGCACCCGATCCCGGTGGACCGACTGGGGGAAGCGGAAGGGTGGGCAACGTCCTGCCAAACTCAGGGATAAAGACAGGCAGAGGTGGATCGGGAAACTCAGGAAATTCCGAGGATGGCAGCCCCGCTGTGTCCAGCGCCTGCGGCGGAGGCTCGTGCGGCGCATGCGGCATGCGCGGCGCAAGCGAAACGCGATTGGCACAGCGGGTGCGCGCCAGGTTCACGCCATCGGTCAGAACGCTTTCTCCCCGTTTGAGCAGCACCGGGCGGCGAGTCCAATAGACACCATCTTTCAGGCGAAACGAAACGTACGCCTGGAGATCGGTTCTCAGCTGAATCATCCGCGCCTGCCCGACATGAAAATCAGAATAGTGCTGCGCCACCAGCGTGTCGGCGGCAATGGCGCGCTTAAGCGACTCCGCGCTGCGCACGCCGCCAGGTACTACCGAATAAGGATAGACCGCCGGCCCCGGTTCACCGCTCGCGCCATTCCACGAATAGCCCGCATCCGGGATGTTCGAGGATGATTCAGGAGATGCGGCGGCAATTCGCGCCGCCAATTGGGGCTTGGTGGGATTTGTAGTGATCAACGACTGGGGCCAAAGCAGGTGCCATGCCCAGTACGATTCTGCCAGCGCAGGAAGAATCAGTACGACGATAACCAGAAGAAAATACCGAGGACCCTTAAAGCCCCGAGACCCATATTTCAACATTTATTAGACCCGTAGCGGGGAAGCGCTACTGGAGGCGGAACTGGTCCGAGCGGCCTGATAAGGTCGGAAGCCCAATTCGGGAACCAGATCTGCATCCTTCGCAAGTTACCGTGCAATTGCCAGTCCACCAGAGGTCTCTGAAAAACGCCACTAAAACCCTGGACGTGGAAACTAGTGTGCAAACATTTGCACCAGATGTGAAGCAGATGGGACATCGTGTCGGACAGACAATCGGGCCTGTCTCCTGTTGAACGATCTGATCGCAAATAGAGTGTGCCTGAGATCCGTGTCGTTGCTGACGGCACTCGCTGAAGGACGGGCGGAGATTGAGTCGGAGTGGACGGCAAGAAAGCGTGAACGGGCGGAGGCAGACTCTGCCTAGCGTGGAACTGCCCCACTCAAGCCAAAAGCGGTGCTTGAGTGAGCCAACTGGCCGCGTAAACGGCTTCCCGAATTGAGCGGCTCCCCGATTTCTGACACACAGAGAAGGTTAGTTTCCGGCACAATCTAGTACCCAACAAAGGGGGATTTGCCGTGCGAAGGAAACGCTTTTCTGTGGAGCAGATCGTAGCGGTGCTGAAGCAGGCGGAGATGG
>DASPRM010000099.1 GCA_035624455.1 Terriglobales bacterium | reverse complement strand
GCCGTTTGAGCCTTACGTGATGCGCCACACGGCTCTGACCCGCATGGCTCCATTCTGTGACACTTTCACGCTGGCGCGGATTGCGGGGCATAGCTCAATCACGATCACACAGCGGTACTGCCATCCCCAAGCCGATGCCGTGGAAGCCGCATTCACGAGATTCGGCAATCGCTCAGAAGTGGTCACCGATGGTGGTCACCGCGAAAATCGGCAACTTGCAGACCGCAACGAAGCACAGACGGAAGCTGGTGCTTAATGAATAGGTTAGATGGTGAGCGCGGAAGGAATCGAACCTTCAACCTACTGATTAAGAGTCAGTTGCTCTGCCAGTTGAGCTACGCGCCCACGTCAGTATTCATGCAGGTTTCAGCGCTTTGAAGGCCCCGGCGAACCGGCGCCTGTACTTAACATGGCAATTCTAGGCTGCGCATCGCAGCGTGCAGGTCGCTGCCACGTGTGAACCTGCGCTTCTACCTTAACACGTTTGCCCAACCCTGTCGCGGCACAAGCCTTCTTCAATTCCGTGCGCAGGTTGCTCCTCCCAGTCGAAAGTACGTGCCACTGCTTTCTTCCACAGCCTGTACATCGATTCGCGTTTGACTTCATCCATGGCGGGTTTCCACGTTTTGTCCACTGCCCAATTTGCGCACAGGTCCTTGAGGTTCTCGTAGTACCCGACGGCGAGGCCGGCAGCGTAGGCCGCTCCCAGCGCAGTCGTCTCCTTCATCACAGGCCGTACCACGGGTTTGTTAAGGATGTCCGACTGGAACTGCATCAGCAGATCGTTTTCCACCATGCCGCCGTCGGTGCGGAGAACATCCAGGTCGATACCCGAATCATTTTTCATTGCGTCCACGACCTCACGAGTCTGGAACGCAGTAGCTTCGAGCACCGCCCTTGCGATGTGGCCCTTATTCACGTAGCCGGTCAGGCCCGCGATTACGCCCCGAGCTGTAGTCTTCCAGTAGGGCGCAAACAACCCGGAAAAGGCCGGCACAAAATACACACCGCCGTTGTCCTCCACCGTCTTGGCCAGGGCTTCAATCTCGGAGCTCTTCTTGATGGCGCCTATATTGTCGCGGATCCATTGCACCAACGCGCCGGTGATCGCGATGCTGCCTTCGAGCGCATAGCACGCAGGCTCCTTGCCGAACTTGTATGCCAGCGTAGTGAGCAGCCCGCAGTGCGACTGCACCGGACGCGTTCCTGTGTTCAGCAGCAGGAAGCAGCCAGTCCCGTACGTGTTCTTGGCTTCGCCCGGCTTGAAGCAGGTCTGGCCAACCAGCGCCGCCTGCTGGTCTCCCAGGTCTCCGGCGATTGGCACCCCCTGAATGCTCTTCACGATCGCTTTGCCATACACCTCCGAGCTTGAGCAGATGCGCGGCAGCACGCTGCTCGGAATATTGAACAGCGCAAGGATCTCCGGATCCCAATCCAGGGTCTGCAGGTTCATCAGTTGTGTGCGGCTGGCATTGCTGACATCGGTGACGTGAATACCACCATCGGCGCCGCCGGTCAGATTCCAAATGAGGTAGGTATCAATATTGCCGAACAGGAGGTCTCCAGCTTCCGCCGATGCGCGGGCGCCGGCGACATTGTCAAGAAGCCAGCGAAGCTTCAGGCCGCTGAAGTACGTGGCCAGGGGCAGACCACATTTGCCGCGCAACCGATCCTGCCCGCCTTGATCGGAGAACTCCGCAACGTAGTCTGCCGTGCGCGTGTCCTGCCATACAATGGCGTTGTAGACCGGCTTGCTGGTCTTTTTATTCCAAACGACGATGGTTTCACGCTGGTTGGTGATGCCGACGGCAGCCAGATCTTCTGGCTTCAGGTTTTTGGCTGCCATAGCTTCCGTGATCACTTCGTTAGTCCGCGAGAGGATTTCCTGCGGGTTATGTTCCACCCACCCCGGCTTGGGATAAATCTGTTCGTGTTCTTTCTGAGCAACGCTGATTGCCCGTCCGGCGCGGTCGAATATCAGGAAGCGGGTGCTGGTTGTGCCTTGATCGATTGCTGCAACGTACTTTGCCATTGCCAATGGCTCCTTCCCGGTGCGCCTGCGCACATCAGCAACGCATCCTGGTCTGAAATATCCCAGTCCACCGCTATCCGCAGTTTGTTATCAAAAATCCCGATGAGAGAACGGGAGTTCGACACACTCCAGGTGAGGTAAGAACCACGGCATGCTCTGGAGAAAAAGCCTGGGTCAAAAGCTTCAAAGCTGTTCTTGGCTGACAATTCGAGTAGAAAAGCCCCGGCAAAAATTCGGGAACCTAAAAGAAGCGAGGGTCGCTTCACGAGACAACTGCACGAACTAGAACACAAAGGCCAGCCCGCCGCGAACGGCGCGAGGGGACTGCACCAGGTACACGGTGCGGCCATCAGAAGCCGCCACTGGCATGTAGCCTTGCGCCAGCAAGTTCCTGATGTCCACCAGGACCTCCATCTTGAACGGCATGAAACCACCCGCCGGCAGCGGTTGACGCAGGAACAGGTTCAAGTAAGGATCGGCTTGTCCTGCCGAGACATTGAACAGATCGACCGGCGTAAGCGCTCCCCCACTGGTCCACTTGTAGGAAGCGATCCAGTGAGTCTTGGCAAAGGGAGCATCTCCGGAAAGCTTGGCCGCGACCCCATGACGGCGCACCGTATGCAGGTTCTGAATCGAGCCGCCGCTGTCGGTTGGCAGCATCGTGAGGACGCCGCCGTAGGAGTAGTTCACCGTCGCGGTCAAATCCTTGTTCAGCTTTCGCTGCAGTACCAGACGGATGCCGTTGGTATTCAGATCCCCGCCGTTGTAGGTGAAAGTGCCTGAATAAATATCCGGCAGCAGATTGGGTGAATTGGGATCTACATCCCCCACGCCCATCAGTGCGGCATTGCGGATGCTGTCGGAAAATGCCGCCAGCTGCAGCGAGGTCTTGTCCAGCTTGTGCGATACCGAAATTTCCTGGTGGCGCGCCTTCTCCAGAACCGGATTAAAGTCCACCATCGACATGCGCAGTCCGCCTTCGGTGAGATCGGCGGGTGCGCTGTCATAGCCTTTGCTGCGCCGGGAATTGGGCTCCGCCGTGGCGTACTGATATTCCACCACGGTATGCGGCGAGAGATGGAGATCCACGGAGCCGAAAGGACGGTATGCGTTCACCCGTCCCATGTATTGCACCGTCTGGAACTCCATTCCGGCGTGAAGATCCAGCACCTCCAAGAGCGTGGTCGTGTCCGCGAAAGATGCATTTAAGGCTTCCAGCGCTCCATCGCGGGCGACGGTCAAAGGCGAGCTGGCGAAGCGGCGCATGGTCAGCGCCAACTGCGGCCTGGAGCCATCCGCCAAGGCGTGATCGTAAGCCGCATGCAGGATCGTCGCTCCTGCGCCGGGTCCGTAACCAACATCACCCTGGAAGGCCAGGCGGCCGGAGCCGAAAAGCGAATGCTCCAGGGAAAAATCTGTGCTCATTTCACTGGGACCGCCGAAGCTTTCCGCTTGCGATCCTGCCATGAACCCAAGACTGGCCTTCAGGCTCTCACTCTGACCAGCCTGGTTTGAAACCACCACCGGACCGCCATTCTGCACCCGCAGCACAGGACGGTTCGCCATCGACCGCAGGGTCCACTTCCAGTCGTCATCGTCCTCGCCGGACCGTCGAGCCGGCAACAGCTTGATGGCGTCGGCCAGCGTATTCAGGGTCATGTTCACGACCATGCCGGCGCCGCCGTGAACGGGAATGTTCTCTCGCAGGCTGGGGAGAAACATGGGCGCACTGGCCTTGACCTCATACTTGCCGGGCAGCAAGTCCATCACCGCATAGAAGCCGCGCACATCGGTGAACACGGTAGCCTCGGGTAGCACTTTGCCGGCAGAGATGATCTCCACCATCGCGCCCATTTGCGGCACGCCCGAGGCATTCTTCACATGTCCGGAAATCGTGCCCAGCTTGCCGGCGTGGGCCGAAACCGCGAGACTCATCAGCAGTACTGCCAGTCCGACCCTTCTTATCATTCCACTAACCCCCACAGGACATCATGCGTTTTCAAACCAACGCTTTCGATCTGCTTGCCCGTGGTCCCAAAACCAACCCCGGTTGGGGCCATGTCCCGCCAATTCTTACTCAACTGCAAACCGCGCCGACGGCGAAATCTCCTGTTTCGAGATGCTGTCGTTGATCTTAATGGTTACCCTGTAGATCCCCGGTTCCATCCGGCTCAGAGCCAGCGACTTCTCCAGCGTGACCTGTTCTCCCACATTCCCCAGATCTTTTGTCGATTCCACCGCGTGCACCACCTCTTTATTGGTCGCCGTATTTACCACGTCGTACTCGATGGTGGCGGAAGGTTTTTTGGTTTGCTGGTCGATGCCCAGATTGTAGACCTGCATCCAGAAGTTGATTCGCTGGTCGCGCTTGAAGGTGGCCGGCTTGCCGTCGGCGCTGTCCAGTCGCGGGCGCACCTTAGTCGTGCCAATCACGAAGCTGCCCGCGCCCACGCTCTTGGCCGGCACCTTCTCCATCTGATCGGCCAGGATCAGCGTCGATGCCGTGAGCTTCTCATCCCCATACTCGGGAACGATGATCCCCTTGCTCCAGGAACCCTTGCGGTCCCCATTCACATCCTTGAGAACAAGGTCAACGCGATAACGCCCAGGCTTGAGCGGCAGGGCCTTCCAATACAACGAGGATGTTTCCAGAACCTTGGGCAGCAATTCCGACGGTTCCGATCGCTCCACCGTGTCCTCAAAGGTCTGAGCGATCTTTCCGGTGAGCGTCGTTACCCGGCCGTAAATGTTGACCACCCCTCGCGAGACACCATCCTTCGTCTGGAAGGTGATGTCCTTATTCTTCATTTCAATGGTGATGGGAACCAGCACGGTGTCCGAAGTGACTTTAATAAAGTCGGCCCGCACTTCGAAGGGCATCAGGTTGTAATGGATCTTGGTGGTGACTACTTCTTCGAGATCCTTGAATTTGATCGCCGGAGCCCTGTTCAACTTAGCGAACATCTCCAGTCGGTCAAATTCCTTCGATTGCAGCTGCGAATCCATCGGTCCTGGGCCCAGGTTCTCAGGATTCGTAAAGCGCTGCGTCTTGCTCGCCATGCCCATCTGCTCATACAGGGTTTCGCCGGCCCCAGGCACGTGCAGCAGCGCGTCCTTCTCCGAGCGGTCCATCGACAGGCGATACTCGCCGCACATGCACTGGTCTACGAACTCAACCTCGATCTCCTGCCCCACACCCTCCAGGTAGCGCCAGCGCCAGGTTTCAAAGGGATAGGTGGAGGTCGAACCGCCTCCTTCTTCAATCGGACGCTCGTACTGACCACCCGAGGGATGGGCATCAATCTCGTCGGGCGGCCCATACTGGATGTACAAGCGGCCGCGATCCGTCCGCCATCCCGGGATCCCCGAGGCAAAATGCTCATTGGCGTAGGCAATGCGCCGGTAGTGCTCTTCTTTATATTCGTTCTCTACCGTGTCGGGAGTGGGATCGCGGCGTAGCCAGAATTGCTCGATGAACTGGTCCCGCTCCTCGTCGTTGGAGAGTTTCTTAAACGCATCCTTCTCTTCGTCCGTGATGATCCAGCGCACATCCTCGTCGAGCCATTTCTTATAAGTCCGGCTGAGCTCTTGCTTGAGAGCCTTCGCATGTTCCTTTTTCTCTTTTTCGCTCAGTGGTCGCTTCAGCGGATCTTGTTCCTGGCTTGCAGGTTGTGCCTGGGTGCTGGACTGGCTTTGGGCCGCGGGCGGTGCTGCCGAGCCCTTGTCTGAACTTGATTGTCCCAGTGCGTTGGTTCCAAGAAGAGTGCCGGCCAGACCAATTAAGAAGAGGCGTCTAACAAATCCATCCGACATCGGGGATAAGCTCCTTGGAGACACTACTAGATTTGTAGATTGTATGTATTTACTGTACGTCAATCAAGCCGCCCAATGCTGAAAATGTAGGATGCATGCCTCTAAGTAGCCGGATGCCAACCGTTTTCGTTAATCCGCAGTTCATCCCATCCGGGTTCCGCACCGGGAATCTGTAATTATCAGACGTTACAACTCGTCTTCCTGAAGGGACGGCTTGCGGAACTGTCGGGTATAATTTCAACGGTAATCCCACAACGATCAGGTATCTGACACCTGCCTGAATCGAGCCGCCAAGCAACTGGTTGAAGCTCCGGAAGGCCAATTCGCGGCGAACTTTTGCTCCGCAAGCCGCGTATTTACTTAGAGACTGCCTTCTTGGCTCGGGGCGACACGACCGGGCTTGATGATCAGCCGGCGATACCCGTTTTCAACTGGGACCGCTCCGCGATGAGGCAAGAGTGAAGAAGTGGAAGAAAATCGCAATCATCATCGGCATTGTGCTGGTGGTGTGCGCAGTGGTCGGCTTCACCGTCCATGAGAGCAGTAAGAATCTCATAGCCGTACAGACCGGCAAGGTTCTTCGCCAGGATCTCTCGGCTACGGTGAGTGCTTCGGGCGAGATCAAGCCCAAGACTTACGTCAACATCGGCGCCAATGCCTTCGGCAAGATCGTGAAGCTCTACGTTCACGAGGGTGATCGGGTCAAGAAAGGGCAGATGCTGGCGCAGATCGAGAACGTCCAGCCGGGCGCGGACGTGGAAGCCAATCGCGCCAATCTTGAAGCAGCTCAAACCGATTCCGCCGCCCAGGAGGCCGCGCTGCACACCGCGCAGGCCGATCTCGAACGAGCCAACGCGGACCTGGAACGCGCCAAGCTCGACTACCAACGGGCGCAGGGACTCTATACCCAGGCGCTGATCGCGAAGCAGGAGTACGACGCGAAGAAAGCGGCCTATGACAGCGCGGTCGCTGGGGTGGCGCAAGCCAGCGCCCGCATCGTGCAAAGTCGCGCGCAGAAACAATCCGCCGACCGCCGCATCGCTCAGGCCAGCGCCAACCTGGTGCGCGCGCGTGATGTTCTGGACAAAACAGAATACGTCGCGCCCTTCGACGGCATCGTTACCAATCTGCCGGTGCGCGAGGGCGAGACGGTGGTGATCGGTATCCAGAACGCGCCCGGCAGCACGCTCATGACTCTGGCGGACATGTCGGTGATCACCGCTGAGGTCCGCGTGGATGAGACCGACATTGTGAATGTACGCAACGGACAGGCTGCCGAAGTCACCATCGACGCCATGCCCAAGCAGGTTTTCCATGGCGTGGTGACCGAGATCGGCAATAACGCCATGGTGCGCTCCACCGGCGTCTCCACCTCGCAGTCCACCGCCGCCAGCCAGGAGGCGAAGGACTTCAAGGTGGTCGTAACCGTGTCGGACCCGCCGGAGAATTTGCGCCCCGGTCTTTCCACCACCGCGAAAATTACGACCTCGACCAAGAAGGCGATCCTGACGGTTCCGATTCAGGCCCTGACCGTCCGCCAGCGAGCCGACCTGCAGGACAAAGACAAAGACAAGAAGTCCGACAAGTCGGTGCAGGCGGCATCGCCTGCTTCATTGGATCCTGCAAAGGCCAAGGAAGAGCTGCAGGGAATTTTTGTGGTGCGCAACAAGAAGGCGCAATTTGTGCCTGTTAACACCGGCATCAGCGGAGTCACCGACATTGAGGTACTCAGCGGCCTGGCAGAAGGCGACGAGATCGTCACCGGCAGTTACAAGGTCCTCCGCACCCTGCGCAATGGCGCTTCGGTGAAGGTGGACAATTCCGCCCCCAAGAAAGAAACGGAAGAGAAGTCGTAACATTCTGGCGGCTCGAGCGTCCATACGTTTGGCGGGATATTGGAAGTGGGAAGTGGGTGGCCACTCTTGTCGCGCAGCGACAGGGTGGGATCGAGAGAATGGGAGAAAAGAGCATGGCGACCGAGGTGGCGAGCTTGAACGAAATCGAGATCACCGCTCCTCCAGACGGGTGCATGATCTGCACCGAGAATCTGTGGAAGACCTATGACATGGGTTCAGAGCAGCAGGTGCAGGCGCTGCGCGGAGTCAATCTTCGCATCGAGCGCAACGAATACGTGGCCATCATGGGTCCCTCTGGCTCGGGCAAATCCACTCTGATGAACCTGATCGGCTGCCTCGACTCTCCCAGCGACGGCAAATACTGGCTGAACAACCAGCTGGTCAGCGAACTCGACGACGATGAGCTGGCCCGCATCCGCAATAAAGAAATCGGTTTCGTTTTCCAGACGTTCAATCTGCTGCCTCGCGCCACCGCTCTGCACAACGTCGAGCTGCCGCTGATCTATGCGGGTATTCCCGCCGAGCGGCGCCTCGAAAAAGCCAAGGATTCTTTGAAAGCCGTGGGTATGGAAACCCGCATGAATCACAAGCCCAACGAGCTCTCCGGCGGACAGCGCCAGCGCGTAGCGATTGCGCGCGCTTTGGTCAACAATCCTTCCATCATCCTTGCCGACGAGCCCACCGGCAACCTCGACTCGCAGACCGGCACCGAGATCATGGCGCTATTCGATCGGCTGCACTCCGAGGGCAACACCATCGTGCTGGTCACCCACGAGCACGACATCGCCGAGTACGCGCACCGCGTCATTCATATCCGCGACGGCCAGGTCTACGCCGACGAACGCGGCACCAAAAAGCGCGGGATAGGATTCACCGCAAAGTAGCGGAGTAGCTTCGAAGGGGCGCGGCTTCCCAGGCCGCGCCGTAACCATTCCTTCATTCTTGTCATCACGAGCGGGGGTCCCCAATAAGCCTGCTTTTGGCACAATCCCCCCTCCCCCTTCCCGGTTTACAAAAAGTGAGCCTCCATCCTATTCTCCGGACTATGCTTATCGCCGCTTCCGTGATATAACCCTCGGAAGGTTGAATAAAATCGCTCCCCCCTATACCACTCCGAATCAGTCCGGAAGGAGGTTTGTGCCCGACTCACGAACTGGGAAGCGGTTCGATTTGAAGCTGCCGGTTTCCATCAATCCTGCCGATTCGATTCAGAAGCTGGAAGGAACTACCGATAATTTAAGTGTCGGCGGGGTGTACCTGCACGCCGACGCCAAATTCGAAGTCGGCAGCAAGGTGAATTTCGAGATCACCCTGCCCGCGGAGGCCACCGGCGGCCCATCGGATGTGAAGATCCAATGCCGCGGCACGGTCGTGCGCACCGAGCGCGACGAACACGGCGGCCAGACCGGAGTGGCCTGCGTAATCGATGGATATGAGTTTGTCCGGACATAGGTTCTGACTGACATGTTGAAACTGGTAGTTGCCGATAAACAACCTGTATTTCGCGCGGGAATCGCCAAAGTGCTCGCGGTGGAAGACGAGATGCGCATCGTGGCGCAGGTGCAGCAACCCGAGCAGATGATGATGGCGCTGGAGCGCTTTCGTCCTAACGTGGTGGTTTGTTCCTCAAGCTTCTATGCCGATCTGCACGAACTGGCGGCCGCCACTGCGCGCGCCAAGGGCCGCCTGGTCATCGTCGGCGAGGCGGGTGAAAATCCTTCGCAATATCTCAGCGCCGGTGCGCATGGCGTGGTCTATCGCAACGTTACCGGACCTTCGCTGCTGCAGTGTGTGCGCGCCGTGGCACGCGGCACCAACTGGGTGCAGGACAACACCGTCCCCGCCGAGGTCAGCGAGAACGACATGGTGGGCGCACGCGTCGTCGATCGCCTCACTCACAAGGAACTGCGCATCGTGGCCCTGATCGTTCAGGGCTATAAGAATAAGGAGATCGCCACCGAGCTGGGGACCACCGAGCAGGTCATCAAGAACTACCTGCGCAACGTGTACGACAAGATCGGCGTCTCCGATCGCCTGGAACTGGCGCTGTTCACCATCCATCACCGCATCCTGGCCGAGGCCGCTGCCGCCAGCTCTGCCGGTGCCAGCACCAACGCCACCGAAGCGCGGTAGGGCAGGTTAGAAGGCTAGAAGTAAGAAGTCAGAAGTCAGAAGTCAGAGGTTGGGAAGTTAGAAGTTCGAACTTCGAACCGAAAATGTTCGAGTTCCACCCAGCGGCTGTTAGCGCAAATCCTTCCGCCTTGCCATCTCGAGCGGGCGCCAGCCCGGTCGGCAGTTCTTCACGCAATCAAACCTTTCGTACCCTGGGTGAAATCGAGGCAGTGTTTTCAGTTGCTTACAGAGAATTTCCGCGCAAAATATTGGGCGAGGGAGAGATAGGTCTCAAATTGTTGAGAGATTTGAGATTCAGAGAGAGGCCGAACTGCAGATCCCTCGCTCGCGGCGCTCGCTCGTGATGACAATAAAAAAAAGGCGCCTACCAACACTGGCCGGATAGTCGCGCCGCGGAGCCCCGCTTGAATGGACGAGATGTCCGTTCCCAGATGCAATTTCGATTCTCCACTCCCTATTTTCAGTGTAGCGAATTGGGAAGGGCAATTGGGACATGGAGGCGGATTTTGTATCGTGCTGCGACTCAGAAGGATACGAGAGAAATTGGGCTTAGGAAGGGCTTGACAAGAAATTGAGAGGCCGATCTGGGGGGCGCAAGTCCTGGAACGTGGGGCAGCCGCGGCGGGGTTGGCGGCCGGAAAACGGCCAAGCAGAAAATACCTTAAGATCCTGTCGCGCTGGAAAAAGCCCCACTCAAGCCAAAAGAGGGCTTGAGTCGGCCACCCCCAAAGAGCGGGCTAGAGTGGGGCACTCTTAAGATTCGGACTAATCCTGGTCGCGGCGCTTCAGGGTTGGACGATCGTCGTCGCTGGTGTCGGGTTTGGGCTGTCCGGTCTGATTGTCGCTGCTGTTGGAGCTGCGCCGCAGCGTGGGCGCGGTGGCGTCCTTGTTTTCGATGAGCTTGTGACGGTTCTCGAGCTTGGCCAGGCGGCCCTTCACATCGTCAAACTCAGAGGTGTCGACGATGTAAGTGTCGCGCGCCGGCAGGATCCTCTGAATCTCTGCCTGGCTCTTGTCAATGCGGTCCGGCGTGGGCGGATGGGTGGAGAACGCCTTGGCCAGCGTTCCAGGTTTCTTCTTCTCCTTGGCCTCGATCTTCTCGAAGAAGGAGATGAAGGCCTGGGGATCGTATCCCGTCTTGTACATGTATTGCAGGCCGAGGTAGTCGGCTTCGGCTTCGAATCCGCGGGAGAAGGTGAGGAAGGTCATGGGCATGGCGAGCCCGACCGCGGTGCGCACCGCGTATCCGATGCCGCCGCCCACGAAGATCAGGGGAATGGAAGCCAGGTTGGCGATCTGCCCGCGTGTCATCTGGCGGGTGGCGTGACGGGCGGCTACGTGCGCGATCTCGTGCGCCATCACCCCGGCCAGTTCGGCTTCGTCGTCGGCGGCCAGAATCAATCCTGAATTGACGTAGAAGAATCCGCCGGGGAGCGCGAAAGCGTTGACCTCATCGGAATCGATGACCTTGATGGTGAAGGGAACCTTGGCGTCGGAATTGCGCACCAGGTTCTGCCCGACGCGGTTCACGTACTCGGTGACCACCGGGTCCTGCACCAGCTTGGCAGAGCCTTCGATCTCCTGGGCGTATTGTTTGCCCATCTGGATTTCATGCTCCAGCGAGTACCAGTCACCCATGCTCTTGCCCCCGCCGACCTTGCGGTTGCCGATGGCATCAATGTCGTCTTTGCTGCCGTCGTGCTTGCCCTGGGGGTGGGGATTTTGCGAGGCCGTGTCCTGGGGCGTGGCGGGTGGCGGGGCGTCCTGAGCCAGCGCAAAGGGGACAAAGCAAAACCACAAAACCGCCGCCAGGAAATATGCGCGCCACTTCATAGGACCCTCCCTCGAGGTGCCGATTCGCGGTCGATTGGTGGGCTCATTATATGCCCAAACGAAGGCGACATTCCGAGGGGATTATTTGCTTCGGACGGTTCGGAGGGATCGGGTTCAAAGATGGGATTGCGAGCAGGGCGAGGTTGGGCAGGGAAATAAGGCATCTCATTCGCAAAAAAGGTCGTTAGAACCTGCGAGGATTGCCGGATCCAGGGTGTAATCCTGAGCGAGACGCGCGGGCTTCCCAGCAACCACCTGAGCTGGGCACGCCTGTTGGGTCAATGAATGCTAACGCCTGGTTTCGCCAACTAATGGAAGGATTAACCTCCGGTTCGGCTCCTCAGCGAAGAACATAAGGAGTCAGGAACATCTGGTGGCGATTTCCGAGATTGGAGACTGAGCGTTTTCTACCTCATTCCAAGTGGCACAGTTTCCTGTTTTCTGAATACGGCATTTCCCGGATTGAACAATGACCAAGCGGTTGTCAGTATTTCGGCCTACGCGCGGAAGAAGGTAGAACCTGTCTCATAAACTATAGTGGCGGAAGGGCATTCACCTTCAAAGGAGTCAAGGAGATGCAAACCGAAGAAACACTGTCGAAAGTTTGGGATCAGCACGTAGGTGCGGAGTTCGCGGCTCATAACGCGGATCAGGCAGTCGCTACAATGACGGCGCAAGCATACGTCAACGAGATTCCGCTGATGATCGGCGGCAGAGGGAAAAACGAAGTGCGAGACTTCTACGCGAACCATTTCGTGTCACAAATACCATCGGACACGGAAATCGTTCCTGTCTCACGGACTATCGGCCAGGGTCGGGTTGTTGACGAGCTCATTGTGCGCTTCACTCATTCGATCCGCTTAGACTGGATTCTGCCTGGCATCCCGCCGACTGGAAAAAAAGTGGAGGTCCCGGTGGTGGCTATCATACAGTTCGAAGGCGACAAAATCTCGCACGAGCACCTGTACTGGGATCAAGCTTCAGTTCTTGTCCAGATCGGCCTTCTTGACCGAACGCTTCCGGTTCGCGGCGGCGAAATCGCGGCGCAACTGTTGAACTCTACCCAGCCAATGAACGAGCTCATCCATGCCGCAGCACAGCACCGGGATGCTACCTGACCAAGGGTTATGAAGCCCCGGCTCGTATCGGTGAGAGTTGTCGAAAATCTCTAACACTCGTGACACGGCGGGTATAAAAGGCCACCGCTTGAGATTTTTCGTGGAAGATCGGAGGAGAGTGGTTCCAATTGCTGGAGGGAGCGAAAGCGTCAACAAACGCCAGTCGCTCTACAGCGGGTACACTCAACTGGCGTAACATCACGATTACGCTCATTGACCCTTAATTGGTGTAAACGTCTGGTTTGCGTTGTTCCCTTTTCGGCACCGATCTCACATGTTTCGGCGACCGGAGTCACTGACATTCATCGAGAACGGCGTATGTTTTCTTTTGACGTTTGCCCCGCGCGGGTTGCGCGGAGCGCTCCCGCCGTAGGGTTCTCGCCTCGGCCCTTCTATTTCAAGACAGGAGCGAAGTAATATGTTTGCCCGTGTACTGAATTTTGAAATCAAGCCGGAGAAGAAGGAAGACTTCGTGAAACTGATGAAGGATGAGATCCTGCCGATCCTGCGGAAGCAACCCGGCTTCCTGGAGGTTCTGCCCTTCTTCCCAGAGAAACTGAGAGACGAGAAGGTACTCCACGTCAGTCTGTGGATGGACAAGGCTGATGCCGAGCGCTATGAGAGAGAGCAATTTCCGAAGATTCACGAGATGCTGAAGCCGCATCTGGCGACTGCAATCAACGTGAGGCCCTATCACCTGGAGACGAAACTCTGCGAGCATTTTGTAGAAACGATCGCCGCCTGAACTAGGCTGAAATCAAGAAGACTTCCGGGCCCTGGAGAACGCGCTCCGGGGCCCTTTCCCTGTAGGCAAGAAGCCAGTCTGATGTCCCAACCGCTCTCACCAGACCACACCCATGACTGTTGATATTTCTAATTGCCTTCTTTCCGGGTCAATGAGTGATAACGCCTGTGGCTGTTGAAAAAGTCCCTTGGACCCTAATTCGCGTCAAACTAGATGACCGGAAATGTATCCACAATCGGAGAAAATCGTTTATAAGGCATCCTGACGCGATGTGATTTTTGGTGACCGGGGCGGAAAAGAGTTTTTCAACAGCCACGCCTGTTAACGACAAGCAATGGGCTGGTCAGGCGAGTTTATCTGCGTGGCGGACTAGCACCACAAAAAAAACTGCCGAGCACTCGCTCGGCAGACTTTTTCGTTATTATCTCGCACTTTTGGGCAGCAAATCGCGGACGCTTACTTCATCCGGCGACGGATCATGCCAGCCAATCCGGCCAGTCCAGTGCCGAGCAGCACCATCGATGCTGGTTCTGGCACAGTTGAGGTGGCCTGCAAGACGCCGGGGAGGCCGTTGACCTCTGCATACCACAGATCATAGGTACCCGGCCCAATGGTGACTGAAGAGGTCTCGGCGGTGGTGGGCTGCGCCGCCGACGTGGGCAGCAGATCGCCGGGACAGCTGGCGATGGTGCAGGTGCTCGTTTCGGTTCCCGCGAGGAACAGGCTGATGCCATCATCGTGGATGGCCGAGAAGGTTTCTGCTGTAGTTTCCGTAAAAGTGAACCGAAAAACTGTCGCCTGCGCGAAACCTCCCAAGCTCAGGGGATTAGTCAGGCACGCAGCCGAAGTACAAGTCGCCGGAGTTGGCGCTGCGGGTGAATCAGAGGCAAAGAAGCCTGGGATCGTATTGAGGGCCGTGTCATTGTAGTTGATCGGAAACACGAACGGGGTGCTGCCCGCAACCAGTGGAAGCGGGCCTCCGAATAATCCTACTGCCGTTGGCAACCCCTGCTGGCTGATCGAAGAGGAAGTCGCGCCGGGCGTCGCGGCATTCCAGATCGTTACGGTAGCAGAGGTTATCACGTCAGCCTTCGCCGTGCATATCGTCCCGACCAGACCAAGAACCGTGGATGCGAGAAGCAAACGTTTCATTAATTTCAACTTCATATGTTCTCTCCTTCGGACCATTAAAAGACGTGAAAGTTACAGTGGCGTGAAATTTTGTCCACGGTAGGTTTGCGAATGGCCGCTTTACCTTGCATTGGCCGTGAACAGGCTCAATGGTGCGAGATGTTTCCCTCATGTGGAATGGAACTTCCCGCACAGCGGGTCCACAGGTTGCTCAATTTACGAATTGGGGGCAAAGTTCAACGTGCATTTCCCTTAAGTCGATAAACCCCTGCTGGCGCGAGCGTGCCTTTTCGCACAGCGCGCTTTCAAAAGTAAACCAGCCTAAGCCCTGAATGCCGCACTGGTAAATACAGTCTTTACGGTACTCAACAATTAGCGGGGCGCTCCGGCCCTTGACGAGTTTTCTGAATCATGTGGCTATCTGGGAATGGCCCTACTGCTCATCTAGACTGTTGCCTTGAAGGATGTCAATGAAGCTGGTTGTGATACTGGCAGTCTTGGCCTGGATGTTTGCGAACTTCCAGAAACAGAGGCTCCGGCAACATTGGAGTTTCAGCGCGGAACTGACGGAAACGTATACCTCGACGGACGTCAGGTTAGCATTACTTTGCTGAACTGATCTTCCGCTTAGGACATCGACCTTCTGTCCCCGCTCTCTCTGCGCCCCATCGAATCCGTTCTGCCAGCATTTAGAGATTCACCCGACCTGAGCCCGCGAGGGATCTGCAGTTCCTCAAGCTGCCGTGGTTCACTCCAGGATGTGCTACAGGTCACTGAAGCGGGGACGATTCGGGTCGACGATTTTCCAGATGGTTGTGATCGATTCCTGGTAGTGCGCTGCCCCTGGCCGGCCACGGCGGGAAACCGCGACTGCAAGCTGCGAACCTCCCAGGGCAGAGAAGAGCTGGTCGTCGATGCATGCCAAGGGCCTGATAAGCCTCGCTGTAACCGTCTTGCTGTGCCTACCGAGCCTCGTTGGTGGAAGTGCTCTTCTCTTTAACCAGTGGCAGTACGGAAATATTGAGCAGTGGGAGCAGACCTCATCGGCGCTGGTGGCACTAGGGGTGCTTTTCGGCGGGCCACTGGTCGCAGTAGCAGCCCTCGTCGGCGGCACGACTGCGATCCGCAGTAACGTGCGCGTAGAGTTCAAGTTCGTGCAGTTGGTGACGGTCGGCCTGGCTGCGATTGCCGCCTTCACCTTATTGTTGCGTTTCGGAAGATAAGAATTTCAGGTTGTCAGCCAGCGTCGTTAGCCTCTGCGATTTCCTAATGGGAAGACAAAATCCGGTTTGTCGATGAGCGCATGTGCGAGATTCTCATGCCACTCATCTTGTGCACGACAATCATCGCCACACAGGCAAACATGGTACTGAGAAAACCAACGCGAAGACTGTGAAACTTGTCGGAAAGGTAGCCAACCAGCCACGGAAGAGCCGCTCCCCCCAGTCCGGCGACGCCCAAAACAATGCTTCCGGCGCCCCCGGTGCCGTACCATTCGGTGAAAATGGCAACTGCCGTCGGAAACAGCGCTGATAGTCCGAGTCCTGCGACAACCACGCCCAGAAACAGGCTCGCCGCGGGGCCTGGCAGCATGAACACTGCGATGCCAACCAGCATCGTCGTTATCCCATAATCGATCAGCCGGCCGCCCGTAATCCGGCGCAGGATCAATGGAGCGGTCAAGCGCCCGGCGAGAATTGCGCTCCAGAAGCTGGCTTGCAAAATCGCCGTTTGGGAATCTGAGGTGTGGTGGGTGCGCAGGGAGAATGTGGGGATCCAACCCGAGAGCGCAGTTTCAATACCGACATAAATAAAGAGAAGCAAGGTCGTAAGGAACAACAAAAAGGTTGTTTCGCCGGTGTGAGAAGTGGTCAGGATTTTGCTCCGCGGCGTCGCCGAAGGATGGGCAGTCAGAGCCGAAGCGATCCCGGCGGCAGCGGATGCGAATGCCAAGAGCAAGAGCAGGCCTGTGAGCCCGATCGGCTTCAGCAGAAGTCCAATCATCAGCGGTGCGGATACGGCGCCAACCCCCCAGAAAAAATTCAGCAGATTGAGCGCCGCGGCCCGGCCCTCGGGAATGAGTTGGGCGACAAAAAGATTGGTGGAGGGCAAGGCAAATCCCAGTCCCACGCCATAGCAGCAAACTGCCCCGACGCCCACGATCCATTGGGAACTGCTCAACAAGGCCACGCCCGCGGCCATGACGAACATCCCGATGATCATCGTCCAGCCCGGACCAATCAGCGAGATCAACTTGCTGCCCACTACCGAGCTGGATGCCGAAGATAAAAATTGCGCGGTGAACAGGTGCCCAGCTTGGCGGTCACTCAACGACCAACGTGCGGAAAGCAGCGGCAGGATCGGCCCCAGCATCGTGGTTACGACACCGGTGAGTGCGAAAGCAAAGTGGACTGCCAGGAGACGCAGCTTCAAACCAATTTCCCTGCGGCAGAGGTGTTGGGAGGTTTGGCGTGCGGGAGCGGCTGTGCAGAAGCCGTGGATTCTCGCACTATCAATTCAGGATCGAGCTTCAGACAGGCCGGAGCTGCGGTGGCGGAGCCATCGTGAATGCGCCGCACCAGGGTTTCCGCGGCCAGCATGCCCATGCGCACCAGCGGCTGGCGAATGGTGGTCAAGGCAGGGATGTGGTAAGCCGCCTGGTAAATATCGTCGAAGCCGACGACGGAAATGTCCTGGGGAACCTGCATGCCGGTTTCCCGAAACGCGCGTATCGCGCCGATCGCGGAAATATCGTTGAAGGAAAAAAGCGCAGTAAAGGGAAGTCCGGACTGAAGAAGTCTCCGAGCCGCGACGTAGCCAACTTCCGGCGAAGGAGAGTCGCCTTCCATCTGCGAGACCAGAGCCGGCGAGATAGTCACGCCCAGCTTGCTCGCGCTTTTGCGAATCGCATCCCAGCGGACCTTAGTATCGGAGCTGAACACCTGGCCTTTGAGAAACGCGATCGACTTGTGTCCGAGCTTCAGCAAGTGACAGAGCGCCAGTTCCGCCGCCAGATCGTGATTAAGAATAATGTTGGTGACACCGGGAACTTTCTTGTGTCCGGAAACCGAGATCACCGGTATCGGCAGCTTCTGCGCGTAAGGCGTGTCCACCGCAATCAAGCCCTCAACGCAGCGCTCATAGAGCAACCGTGGATGTTCGTCGATGAGTTTCTGCCGGTGGCGATGGCTGGTGACGAGATAAATGTATCCGGCTTGCAGAAGATAATCTTCGATTCCCCCGAGGACGAGGGCAGCGTAGCCATCGCTTAGCTCCGGAACCAGCACGCCGACAGAGAATGTGCGCTGCGAACGCAGAGATCGGGCGACAAAGTTAGGACGATAGTTCCATCCGCGGGCCGCAGCAAAAATTCGCTCCTTGGTCTCCTGCGGAATCGATCCCGCGCCGGCGGAGTTGTTCAGCACCAGGGAGAGAGTCGTGGGCGAAAGATTGAGTTTGCGCGCAAGCTCCTTCAAGCTGACCGGCTGCTGGGAAGAGCGCGCCCGCGGCGTCAGCGCCGCCCGTTTCTTCCTGATTTGGCGAGGCACGCGGGGGAGTTTCGCACAATCAATTTGCGCTCGCAAGCGGAGGAGGCCGCACCGTCCACGATGGCATAATGTTCTGGTGACATCGATTGCGCAGATAACCGCGCAAGAGCACCTGCGCCGCATCCGGAAAATTCAGACCATCACCATCGCGTGGATGCTGGTTGAGGCTGCGGTGTCGCTGTTTGCCTCCTGGCGGGCGCACAGCCCGGCACTGCTGGCCTTCGGGGGAGACAGCGCTATCGAATTGCTCTCCGCGATGGTTGTGCTGTGGAGATTTCGCGCCGGAACCATACATGAGCACGCGGAAAGGCGTGCAGCGCGGATTGCCGGAGGCTTGTTATTGGCGCTTGCGGTCTATGTCGTCGCGGCGGCGCTCGCGACACTGCTGGGGTACGGTGAACCTAAGCCGAGCCTGCTGGGGATCGCAATTGTGACGGTGGCGGCGATGATGATGCCGTGGCTCGCGCGCGAGAAGCGCCGCCTGTCCGCGGCCACGGGAAGCGCGGCGCTGAGGGCGGATGCGGCGCAGTCAGGCGTGTGCGCCTATCTTGCCGTGATTGCCCTGATCGGATTGACGGTCAATGCCATCTGGCAGGTGCGCTGGGCGGATCCGGTGGCTGCGTTGGCGATCGTTCCGCTCATCGTGTGGGAAGCGCGTCAGGCGCTGCGAGGCCAACCATGCAGCTGCTGAGAACGGATTGGCCTTCACGAAAGTGCCGCTACGACTTCTATTAGCAGGTTAGTGATGCAATCAGACTGCTGCCGCGTTCTCGCGTTGAGTTTCCTGCTGTTGACTGCGCTGGCCTCTGCCCAGCCGGGCTCCGGAAACGTTTCTGGATCGGATCACGATACAAATCAAAACGATACAAATCAAAACCGAGCGCAAGACCAGCAGGCGCAGGAGTTTTCGGAACAGGTTGTCCGCGTGCCGCTGGACGATCTGCGCAACGGACTTGAGGGTCACAGTCTGAAAATAACTCTCCAGGCCTTCGACGGCGACAAGATGGACAACTATCCTAAGTTCACCCGCGACATGCAGGCCTTTTTCGATACTTACGAAGCATTCCGCGTGCATTTCAAGGTCCTGCAGAGTTCAGGACAGGGACCGCGCGGCGCGGTCTTGCTGAATTTTGACCTGGAAAAAACGCCGGTGGGCGGCGGCCCGGTAGTGCGCAAGAGCGCGCAGGTACGCTTCGAGTTGGAATATGGCCGACAGGGGTGGCGCATCGTCCGCTTCCAGCCCAGAGAATTTCTTTCATAAGCGATGAAACGTGAGTATCCCGACAGGCCCGTAGTGGCAGTGGGGGCGGTGATGATTCACGATGGCCGGGCGCTGATCGTGGAGCGCGCAGCCCCACCTCGCAAAGGCGAATGGACAGTTCCGGGCGGAGTGCTGGAATTGGGTGAGACGCTGCGCCAGGGCGCCGAACGCGAAGTGCTGGAAGAAACCGGGCTGGTGGTCGAGGCGGGAGAGGTGCTGGAAGTGGTGGACAGTATCTATCCCGACTCCCGGGGCGGCACCGAGTATCACTACGTGCTGATTGATTTTCTCTGCCGGGTGATTTCCGGGGAGGCCGAAGCGCGAAGCGACGTGAGCCGGGTGCGCTGGATCCGGCCGGAGGAACTGGGAACCATGCCGCTGATCGGCAAGACCGAGCAGGTGATCGCGAAGGGATTCGCGCGCAGCAGCCCGTCGGGATTCGTGGTCCGCAGAGCCAGAGAGCGCGATGCCGATGAAATTCTGGCGTGTCTGGGAGCGGCGTTCGAGCCCTATCGCGAGTTCTACAGCCGCGAGGCGTTCGAGGACACGACGCTCACGCGCGAGACGGTTTATTCGCGGCTTTCCGATATGTCGGTCTTCGTGGCGCAGGATGCAAGCGGCGAAGTGATCGGCACCATCGGGTGCAAAATGGTCGATTGCGAAGAAGGCCATTTGCGCGGGATGGCGGTGCGCTCTGGCTGGCAAGGGCGAGGTGTGGCAGAGCAGCTGTTGCGCGTGGCAGAGTCGGAGTTGCGGGCTCGCGGCTGCCAGCGCCTGACCCTGGACACGACCGCGCCGCTCAAGCGAGCGATGCGCTTCTACGAGAGAAATGGCTACCGTCCTTCGGGGAAGGTCGGCGATTACCACGGCATGCCGCTGTTTGAATATGTGAAGGCGCTGCGTGGCAGAAGCGACTGAGCGCTCCGCTCCTTTCCCCCGGCAAAGTTCGTCTTGTCATCCTGAGCGAGGACGCGGTACAGCGACCCGCGTCCGAATCGAAGGACCTCGCGTTTCTCTCGAAGTTGAGATCCCTTCGACTCCCGCCTTCTTCCTTCTGCCCGGCCTGCACTCAAATGACAAAGGTCTTCGCGGGTCAAAAAGGGCACGACCCGCCGCTCGGAGCGCTCGGCCCTGTTTTGTCCGGTGGGCATTTATTTCTCAACAAAATGATAGAAACTCACGTACTCAAGTTTGCCATCCGAAGTAAACCTGGCATCAACCGAATCCACCAGCTCACATGGGGAATTGGCGGTGGATTTCGCCTCTGACTTTCTTGATTCTGGCAACCTGGATCCGCATTTGTGAGAGGTGTAGTAAGACAGTCTCTTCGCGCTCGAGTGGGATGGGGCGCCCAGAGCGCGAATTACTTCTGCGACGGTCGACCCGAGTCTGAGCTTCCTCAGGAATTCTACATTCCGTGAAACCTGCCTATTCGATTCACAGTTCTCGACATCTAAAGGATAGGCTCGCGCGTTGGAGACTGAAATTCGGGTCACATCAACCCAGCCACCTAAAGCGCCAAAATAGAAAGCAATGATGGTATCGTCATGTTTGGATTGGGAGCGATAGCAGGCCACGTCCTCCGCCTCGTCGCCGTGGCCGACTTCAGAAATTGATGCCTTACCAAGTCTTGCTTCCACTTCAGCCTTAGAGGTTAAGCCAATCGTTACACCCAAAACGGTCAAGTCTTCTCTAGTTAACTTCAGCGTTAGTGTGTCTGGCCTGTAGCACAACGAGGAAGAACCAGGAAAAGTACAAGGGCAAATTGGAGAGGACGTATCAATCTTCAAGCGTCTCTGGTTACGATTCTAACGATCTCAGTTCGGGGACCCGCAAATAGGCCAAAAAGGGCACGACCCGCAGCTCGGAGCAGGAACTGCGGGTCGCCGGTAGCTTGTGGAAATTGGCCTGAGGCGGTCACTCTGGCTGTGACCAGTCCCACGGCCTTCGGTTAGCGGCGCCTGTCCAGCCGCAACCACTGACTGATCCGAAGGTGTGGCAAAAGGGTTAGAGCGACCGGCTCTAAGCCTCAAGCACCTCACTGTGGCTATATCTATGACAATCAGAACTCATTGGATTCTGGATCACCTCCTTTCTCAGTGTAGGCACAATTTACCGCATCACTGGCGGCTGTCAATGGGATTTTCACCTTAGAGAAGTTACCGTAGAGATGCAGGCGAGGACCGGATCGGGCGAAGGCAGAAGCAAGAAGATCGGGTGAAGTCTGAAGTAAAACCCCAGTCAAGAGCCTTGCCTATACTTCAAACTTTGCAGATCATCCGATCTTACTTCTTACTTCTGACTTCCTACTTCTGCCTTTACCCGATCGCACTTCACACTTCGTCGGGACCTTTCCACTGGAATGCCCCCCGCTGAGGGAGCCCGATGTGCTGCAGAACACGGAAGGCGAACTGGCGCGCGATTTCCTCGACTGAATCGGGGCGATTGTAAAGGGCGGGGATCAGGGGAAAGATGGTCGCGCCTGCGTCGGCAGCGCGATACATGTTGCGGATGTGAATCTTGTTGAGCGGCGTCTCGCGAACACAGAGGAGCACCGGCCGTGCTTCCTTCAGGCAGACGTCGGCGGCGCGCTCGATGAGATGCGCGGCGATACCGTTGGCGATTCGCGCCAGCGTGCCCACGGAGCAGGGAAGTATGATCATCGCATCCGTGGGGTAGGAGCCGCTGGCAACGTTGGCGCCGATGTCGTCGTTATTTTGCAGTTCAATTTTGGAGCTGGCTTTGCCGAGTAACTGCTTGATCAGATTGCTGCGGCCGCTGATCCGGAGCTCTTCGGCCATAACGCGCAGGGCGCTGTCAGAGGCGACAAAGTTGACGTGGCCAATGCGGGCGTCCTGCTCGAGTGCGATCAACAGCTGCTTCAGGAAAATGGCGCCACTGGCGCCGGTGGTGGCCACGGTAAGATTGCGGGCGTCGGAGGTCATGAGAATTAAGCGGGTCGAGAATAGGGAGGAGTAGGGGAGGAGTCAAGCAGCGCGTGTGAGAAGTGCGATCTGCGATCGGGTGAAGAGTGATCGGGTGAAGTGTGAATTGCGATCTGCGGTGTAAGATCGACGATCTGAGTGCAAGGCGGGTGGTGTTCGTTCTCGTGGTGTGAGACATGAGCGGGCAGGAACCGCAAGGTCTTTCGACTCGGGCCTCGTCGGTATACTCGGCCCTTGCTCGGATGACATTCAGAAACATACCTAAGCATCATGAAGCCAGAAGAGCTCAAGCGATTGCTGCAACAGGTTCGACGGGGAGCGGTGTCGCCGGATGAAGCTGTGCAGAGAATGCGGCACATGCCTTTCGAGGACCTGGGTTTCGCCAAGGTGGACCACCACCGCGTGCTGCGGGCCGGCATGCCGGAGGTGGTGTTCGGGCAGGGCAAAACGCCGCAGCAGGTTGCCGGGATTTTCCATCGCCTGGCCGAGCGCCGCACCAATGTGCTGGCCACGCGGGCGACAGAACAGCAATACGAAGCCGTAAAAGCGGTGTCGGCCAAGGCGGAATATCACCCGCTGGCGCGGGGAATTGTGCTGCGCCAGGACCGGAAAAAATACGGCAAGGGCAAAATCGCGGTGATCTCCGCAGGGACCAGTGACATTCCGGTGGCGGAAGAAGCGGTGCTGACGGCTGACGTGATGGGCAACGACGTGGAACACGTCTATGACGTGGGCGTGGCGGGCATCCACCGGTTGCTCGCGAGCCGCAAGGTGCTGGCAGCCTCGCGCGTGGTGATCGTAGTCGCGGGGATGGAGGGCGCGTTGCCCAGCGTGGTCGGAGGCCTGGTGGGCGTGCCGGTAATCGCCGTGCCGACCAGCGTGGGTTACGGAGCATCGTTCCAGGGTCTGGCAGCGCTGCTGGGAATGCTGAACTCGTGCGCTTCGAACGTGAGCGTGGTGAATATCGACAACGGCTTTGGGGCGGGCTACGTGGCCTCGGTGATCAACCGCGGGTGAAGGCAGGAAACTGCAGCCACGGATTGCAGGGATTTGCACGGATCAGTTTTGTCAAATTCAGGATCTGTACGCGAATTAGCCGCTTTGTCAGGCTCTCAGGCCGCCCCAAGGTGCAGCCCTGCAACCAAAAATGAGATCCTTCGATTTTTGTCTTCTGTGTCTATGTGAATCCGCGTAATCCGTGGGCTATTCCAGTTTGACATATCGCTGTTATAACGACTATCGTTATTCCTGTGACTCCCCACTTACAGGGCGAGATCAAGCAGCGCAAACCGTTCGTCAGCCTGGAAGCGGAGGTCTATCTGAACCTGCAGCGCACGGCCGACGCACTGGCGCGCAAGGAGGCAGCCGTACTGAAACCCTTCGGCTTGTCGGCGACGCAGTACAACGTGCTGCGCATCTTGCGGGGCGCGGGCAAGGCGGGGCTTCCTTGCGGGGAGATTGGCGAGCGCATGATAACGCGCGATCCTGATATCACGCGCTTGCTCGACCGAATGGAGAAGCGTGGCCTGCTGCAGCGGGCGCGTGACAGCAAAGACCGGCGCGTGGTGATAGCCCGCATCCTGCGCCGGGGACTGGACTTGCTGGACGAATTGGACGCTCCCCTGGTGGGTCTGCAGAAGACATTGCTAAAGGGACTCAAGGCGGAGGAGCTGCGGACATTGTCGGAGCTGCTGGAGCGGGCGCGAGGAGCGTGAAGATGGAAACGTCGGCCAAGAGCAACTCGATCTGCGGAAAACCCCGCCTATGCCGCGCTTGAAGGGGGGGCACCCTCAAGGGCCTGGTGTGATCGGGGAAATTGCGAATCAGGTGGGCCACAGTTGGAGCGGGGTGGGGCGGGCCCCGGTCATAATTTTTTGCGACGATAGTTGTTGTCACGACATTTATTAGCGACAGGAGGCAGCTTATGACGAACTGGCGGGCGCAGGATTGGGGGCTACTGGTGCTGCGGGTGGTGGTGGGAATTGTGGCTCTGATCCATGGGGGGCAGAAGCTGTTCGTGTTCGGGCTGGGTGGGACGGTGGCGTTCTTCGGCAAGCTGGGTTTGCCGGCCTTTGCGGCGTATTTTGCGGCTTTCGCGGAGTTCCTGGGCGGAGCCTCGCTGTTGCTGGGAGTGCTGACGCGCGTGGGAGCGGCGTTGCTGGTGATCGATATGCTGGGCGCGATATTCACCGTGCACCTGAAGAATGGCTTTTTCAATCCGCTCGGGTTCGAATACCCGTTGACCTTGCTGGCGGCGAATCTTTGCTTGTTGATTGCAGGCGCGGGAGCGCTCTCGGTGGATGCAGCGATCTGGAAGCTGAAGAAACTGTAGTCAGGAAAATTGTAAACGGAAAACTAAGTGAAGAAACCCGCCCAGCCTGAGCTGAACGGGTTCCGAGGGATAGGATTTCAACCAATTACTCAGTCGAGATCTTCCAACCCTTGTCGGTCTTCACCAGGTTCAGGGCTTCCTGGGTAGGTGTGGCGTGGTAGTAGTCGGCGCCATATTTTTGAATAAGAGTGCCGCGGTCCCAGGTGTTGAAGGTCTTGATGGCCGTGCTATTGAGATCGAAGACCTCACCCAGACGCGTGGGCTCCCACTTCCAGGAAAATTCCACCTTGGCGATGCTGGGGCTGACCATAGTTACCTTGGACAGCGAGACCAGCTTGCGCTGAGCCAGCGGGGCCACATACGTCTCGGTGCCATCGGTGTTCTTGAACTTTTTGAAGCCGGGTAGCTCCGAGAACTCCCTCTGGCCAGCCGGGGTGACCACCACATAGGTGCCGCCGCCGACAGTCGGTTTCAGCGTGACGATGCCGGCTTTTTCCAGCAGCTTGTAATGCGGATCACGCGGCTTCTCGTCCACGCTGGGCATGACGTTGCCGGCATGAAAATGCACGATGGCCGGACCCTTGGAGTCCAGGTATTCGTTGACCACAGCGGTGGCTTCCTGGGAAGACAAGCCGATCCGGCTCTGATAGAAGAAGTAGCCGATGCTACCGACGATCACGAACAGCAGCGCGAGAACCAGGAGCAGCGGTCCAATGGAGGAAGACTTTTTTTCAAGTTCGACTTCTGCTTCAAACACGGCACCCTCCTCTGAGAGTAAGCCTCGATCTCTAGGAAAATCATAGGGCGGAAAAAAACGCTCGTCGCGGTCGGCTGTCACAGAGGGATGTGATCAGGAATCAGCCGTCAGCGGTTGGCAGCTGGCAATAGGGCCTGAGTACGCAAGTGGCTGGAAACGCAAGATCCCACCCTCCGCAAAGGAGTGTGGAGGGGTGGGCCCACCCGAATGAAAAACCTCAGGAGCGTCGTGACAACGGAGAACTTTGATTGGGGAAGCCGACTCTCTGTGAGCAAACCACCCCGCCCAAGCTGCGCTTGAACGGGGCACCCTCAGGATTATAGGGAGGAATCAGCGGCCGACCTTTTCGGTCTTTCCGGCTTTGAGGCTGACGCTCCTTGCTGCAGAGCTGGCGCCCAATACGCGATCGAAAATCTTGTCCACGTTGCGCAACTGGCGGTCGAGGTCGAAGGCGCGCTCGAGTTCCCGGCGGGGAATGCGAGAAGTGATTTCCGGGTCAGCCAGGATCATCTCGCGAAAATTGCCGCCGTCATTCCAGGCTCGCATGGCGTGGCCTTGCACGATGCGATAGGCATCTTCCCGGCTTACTCCCTGCTCCACCAGATCGAGCAGCAATTGTCCGCTGAAGACCAGACCGCCGGTGCTGTTCAGGTTGGCCAGCATGCGCTCGGGATAGACGATCAGCGTCTCGATCAGGTTGCTGCTTTTTGCGAGCAGGTAGTCCAGCAGGATGGTGGAATCGGGAAGAATGATGCGTTCCACTGAAGAGTGCGAAATGTCGCGCTCGTGCCACAAGGCGACATTTTCGAAAGCCGCCTGGGCGTTGCCGCGCACCACCCGCGACAGGCCGCTGATCTGCTCGGCGGTGACAGGATTGCGCTTGTGCGGCATCGCCGACGAGCCTTTTTGTTTTTCGCTGAAATATTCTTCGGCTTCGCGCACTTCCGTTCGCTGCAGGTGGCGGATTTCCGTGGCCATGCGATCCAGGGTGCAGGCGATTACCGCGAGGGTCGCCAGATAGTTGGCGTGCCGATCGCGGGCGATCACCTGGGAGGTTATCGGAGCCGGCTTTAAGCCAAGCCGGTGGCAGATCTTCTCCTCGAGTTCGGGATCGAGATGAGCGCCGTTGCCAACTGCTCCAGAAAACTTACCAACACGCATTTCTTCAGCGGCACGATCGAAACGCTCGATGTCGCGCGAGACTTCGTCATAGAAATTTGCCAGTTTGAGGCCGAAAGTGATGGGCTCGGCGTGCACCCCGTGGGTGCGTCCGATCATTGGTGTGTGGCGAAATTCCAGCGCGCGCTGGCGGAGGACCTCGTGCAAGCGCACGAGGTCGCGGCTGAGGATGGCCGAAGCTTCGCGGATCTGGAGAGCCTGGGCGGTGTCGACGACATCATTCGACGTCAGGCCGAAGTGCAGCCAGCGGGCTTCGGGACCGATCTTCTCAGCGACAGCTGTGGTGAAGGCGATGACGTCGTGCTTCACCTCTGCTTCGAGGGCGTCGATGCGCTCCAGGTCGAAGCCGGCGTGCTGGCGGATTGCTTTGGCGGCAGCGTTGGGAACCAGACCAGCCTCGGCCAAGGTTTCCGTGGCGGCGAGCTCGACTTCCAGCCACTTGCGGAATTTGTGTTTGTCGCTCCAGATGCGCCCCATCTCGGGACGGGTATAGCGAGGGATCAAGTAGTATTCCTCCAGGGAATGCGGAGCCGGAGCAGCCGCCCAGTGCGCAACAAGGTATTGTAAATGCATGGAAAAACCCCGCCCAAGCTGGGCTTGAACGGGGCACCCTCAGGAGGATCGGGGCATCGGGTAAAGGGTAATCGTGTGATCTGAAATCGGGCGAAGTTCGAAGTTGAAGGGGCGAGGTTCGCTGGATGAAAAGCGCAAGATCCTTCGACTTTGCGCTCGCGACCCGCAGAAAGCGCGGGTCGAAAAAGCAAGCCGGGCGCGTCGCTCGGATGACGTTCGAGGGGAGGGTCGAGCTTGTGATTCCCACCCTCCGCCAAAAGAGCGCGGAAGAGTGGGCCACCGAGGGGACTGCTCGCGAAACAGATACGCTCTGTGTCGCAATACGACTGATTGCATTGACTTCAGGGGGCCGCGCAGGTACGCTGCCTAGCAGGCTGGACGGGAAATGCCGGGCGGGAGGAGGGGCAGCCCCGGAGTTTTTCACGACCAGCACCCAGGGTCTTCCGCGATTTCCCGCGCCAAGTAAGCCAATTTCAGTTTTGTATCGCCAGACGATACAATGAGAGTGGATCGATGGCATCCAGACGCGACGTCTCCCAGCCCGATTACCAGGCCATGGCGCAGTTCCGTTACCAGATTCGCCGCTTTCTTCGCTTCAGCGAACAGGTAGCGCGCTCGGCCGGGTTGAAGCCGCAGCAGTACCAACTGATGCTGGCGCTGAAGGGCCTGCCGCAGGGAACGCAAGGCAGCATTGGGGAGTTGGCCGAACGGCTGCAGATCCAGCATCACAGCACGGTCGAGTTAGTCGACCGCCTGGCGGCGCAGGGGCTGATCCGACGCCGCCGCGCGGGGGCTGACCGGCGGCAGGTGCTGCTGGACCTGACTCCCAAGGGAGAGAAGGTGCTGCGCGACCTTGCGATCCATCATCGGGACGAATTGCGGACGCTGGGGCCAACCCTGGTCAGTTCGCTGCGCCAGGTGCTGTCAACCAGTTCGCGCGCCGAAGGCCGCCACCGATCCAAGTCCTGACCTGCGACAACTCCCTTACGCCTGCTCGAGGTCACAGCAGGCGTTTCCATTCCGGGGAAGCCGCGGTCAACTGGAGGAGATGCACGTGGGCGGGAATGAACGCGAACAGCGGCTGTCTATCTCCGGCGTGGCCATCGAAAGCGTTTCGCCGCAAGCCAAGTTCCGGATGGTTTGGGTTTCGCTTTTGGCGGCGGTAATTGGCGCAGGCGCAGGAATAATTGCTTACCTGCTCTACAACCTGATTGGCTTCTTCACCAACCTCGCCTTCTTTCATCGCGTTTCCTTTCAATTCACCAGCGCACGGCTGAACACGCTGGGGCCGTGGGTCATCGTGGTCCCGGTGATAGGCGGTCTGATCGTTGGCGTGATGGCGAAGTATGGCACGTCGAAAATTCGCGGACATGGAATTCCCGAGGCCATGGAGGCGGTGCTGGTCAGCCGCAGCCGCATTGAGCCAAAGGTTGCGCTGCTGAAACCGCTGTCGGCGGCGATCGCGATCGGCACCGGCGGACCGTTTGGCGCGGAGGGCCCGATCATTCAGACCGGCGGCGCAGTGGGCTCGCTGCTCGGCCAGTTGTTTCACACGACTGCGTCCGAGCGCAAGGTGCTGCTGGCATGCGGAGCGGCAGCGGGCATGGCAGCGACGTTCAGCACTCCGATTGCGGCGGTCATTCTGGCCATCGAGCTTCTGCTGTTCGAATTCAAGGCGCGATCGTTTATTCCACTGGTGATTGCAAGCACCATCGCCACCAGCATGCACCTGGTGCTCATGGGCCGGGGGCCGATGTTCGTGGTGGGAGCGGTGGACTTCGGCGTTCCCAACGCGCTTCCCTGGTATCTGCTTCTCGGAGTGCTGTGCGGATTGGCGGCAGTGGGATTTACCAAGGCGCTGTACGCGGTGGAAGACGGATTCGAGCGGCTACCACTCGATCCGATGTGGTGGCTGGCGATCGGAGCGGTCGGGCTTGGAGTGATCGGCTACTTCGTGCCGCGGGTGCTGGGCGTGGGATACGACACGATCTCGGACATCCTGACGAGCAAATTGACGCTGGAGCTGTTGCTGGTGGTCATGATTTTCAAGTCGCTGGCGCTGGTGGTCTCGCTGGGATCGGGGACATCGGGAGGGTTGCTCGCGCCCATGTTCATGGCCAGCGCCGCCATGGGCTCGGCGACAGGCATGATGATCAACCGCATCAGTCCAGGTGCGCATATCGCTCCGGGAGCATTCGCCCTGGTTGCCATGGGAGCGGTGTTTGGAGCGGCCTCGCGGGCGACGTTTGCCTTCATCATCTTCGCTTTCGAACTGACGCGCGATTACAACTCGGTGCTTCCGCTGATGCTGGTGAGCGTGATTGCCGACGGTATCACTATGTTCTTCCTGCCGACATCAATCATGACCGAGAAGCTGGTGCGGCGGGGACTCCGTATCCATGCGGAGTACGAGCCGGATGATCTGCAGATCGTGCCGGTGGCGGAGACCATGGACACGAATGTGCCAAAAATTTCGGATCAGGTTTCGGTCGGGGAATTGGCGGCGCGGATTGCGGCGCGTGATACCACGGTGATTCAGCATCAGGGGCTGGCTATCGTGAACGGTCAGGACGAACTGGTGGGAATGCTGACGCGGGGAGACATTTTGCGGGCCTTGGAGCAGGATCCTGGTGGACGCATGACGGTCCTGGAAGCAGGGAATCGCGAGCCGGTGATTACCTTTCCCGATGAGGTGCTAGCGGAAGCCGCGGAAAAAATGCTGCGGCACAACATAGGCCGGTTGCCGGTGGTGAGCCGGGAAAATCCCAAGAAGCTGGTGGGATACCTGGGGCGGCAAGGGATCATGGCGGCGCGCCTGCGGCGTATCCAGGAAGAGGGCGTGCGCGAGGAAGGCTGGATCGCGAGGTTTGTGCGGCGAGCGTGAGCTCAGCCACGGATCACAAGGATTAACACGGATCGGAATTAAATTTAAACCCCAAAGCCCAAAAAGTCTGGGTCTTACCTGAGCATTAGCACTCCCCATCTGCAGTTCGACTAGCCTCCCGTTTAGCTGATTGCTGATTGTCCAAACAAAAGTCAAAAGAGAATCCGTGGCAATCCGTGTCCAGCGCTTCTGCTGCATTTTTGGGCAATTGACGGGGGCGCGAGCGGGGTATAGAGTCCGGCATCGCAGAGTGCCACGCGTTACAAGTTCGTCCTGTTGCGGCCTAGTTTTATTCCCTCGGAAGAAATCTAAATTCAGAAAGGAGTCAGCGATGAAAAAGCTGATGTTCCTCTTACTGCTGCTGGGACTTTGGGTCCTTGCAGGGTGGGCGCAAGACAACGCAAGCATCTCAAAATACGTCTGGGTGGAACACATACAAGTCAACTCGGGCAAAGGGCCTACTTTTACGAAGTATGTCAGCCAAATCAAGGAAGCGGTTGACTCGAACAATGCGGAGCTGAATTGGATTGCCGGAACTGCGATGACCGGCAACATGTCGGACTACACGTTTGTCAGTTTCCACAATTCGTTTCAGGACATTAGCAACTTCGACCAGGCATTCGGCAAGGTGATGAAGGCGGCCATGGTCAAGAATGTGTCAATGCTGAGCCAGGCGGCCGAGTCGGAGCGGATGGCGCATGCCGAGATGTACAAGTACCGCGACGACCTCTCCTGGAATCCGACGAAGGTTAACGGCCCGCAGACCACGTATTGGCGAGTAACGGTTTATCACGTCAAACCGGGAATGACCATGAAATATGAGGACCTGGTGAAGGAGGTCTTGTCACTGCGTAAGAGCGGGAACATCGATGACAACTGGATTGAGTACCAGGCAGTTGCGGGCGCGCCCAACAATACATTCGTATCAGTGGTGCCGATGAAGTCGCTGGCGGATATGGATGTAGACCGCAAAGCAGCCATCGATGCGGTGTACACGCCGGCAGTCAGGCACAACCTAGGGGCGATGGTGGCCGAATGCCTGGAGTCCTCGGAAAGCAACATCATTTCCGTTAACCCGAACATGAGCCGGCCGCCGAAAACTTACCTGGCAGCCAATCCGGATTTCTGGACGGTGAAGGCAGATGACATGCAGGCAGCATCCGCCAAGACCACTGGCAAGACAAAGTCGAAGTTCAAGGAAGCAACCGTAAAGGAAGAGAAAAAGCAGTAGCAGCCTGCTGGGTCAAGAGGCCCCTTTCGGTACTCGCAATTTGTGCGCACAATCGGGTGTAAGAAAGGCCGCCAGAATTGGCGGCCTTTTTTAAGATCAGTGAAAACCAGTTCAGTTTGAGTACAGCAGCAGGCCTTCGGATTCTTTCGAGTCCACCGGACGGTAGAACAGTTGCTCGCCTTCGCGGTAGACCTCGATGAATGCCGGACGCGCATTGATCGTGCCCTGGATGAGGGCTTCGCTGAGCGGGTCCTCGATGTACTTCTGCAGGGCGCGGCGCAACGGACGCGCGCCGTAAGTGCGGTCGACCAGCGTGCGCTCGAGCACCCACTTCTTGGCGTCTTCGGTGACCGTGATGGTGATCGACTTCTGCGCCAGGTTCTGGTTCAGTTGGCTGACCATCAACTCGAGAATCTGGATCAGATCCTGCTCGGTCAGCGAATTGAAGATGATGATCTCGTCCAACCGGTTGAGGAACTCGGGATTGAATGTCCGCTTGACCTCATTGCGGACAAGGTCTTCAACCTTGCTGCCAATCTCGCCTTCCTTTTCGTCGGTCTGGAAACCGAGCCCCTGCTTCTTCTGCAGGTGGCGTGCGCCGATGTTCGAGGTCATGATGATGATGGTGTTCTTGAAGTCGACGGTATTGCCCAGACCGTCGGTGAGCTGACCATCTTCATAGACTTGCAGCAGGATGTTGAAGACATCCGGATGCGCCTTCTCGATTTCATCCAGCAGCACGACTGAATAGGGCGCGCGCTTCACGCGCTCGGTGAGCTGTCCGCCCTCTTCGTAGCCGACGTATCCCGGAGGCGAGCCGATCAGCTTGGAGACCGAATGCTTCTCCATAAATTCGGACATATCGAAGCGGATCAGGGATTTTTCTGTTCCGAACATGAACTGCGCCAGGGTGCGCGCGACTTCGGTTTTGCCGACGCCCGTAGGACCGAGGAACAGGAATGAGCCGATCGGGCGATTCGGGTTCTTCAGTCCGGCGCGGGAACGGCGGATAGCACGGGCCAGCGCACTGATGGCTTTATCCTGAGAGATGACTCGCTTGTGCAGTTCATCTTCAATGCGGAGCAACTTTTTCGACTCTTCTTCCTTAATGGAGGCGATAGGAACGCCGGTCCAGCGGGAGACGACATCTTCGATGTCCTCGCGGGCGACCACGCCGGTGGAGGATTCGTCGAGATGATACTTTTCGCGAAGAGCGCGCAGGTTCTCGCGCTCTTTGCGCTCCTCGTCCGAATAGAAGCGTGCCTTCTCGAACTCATGGTTCGCGATGGCATTCTCCATGCGATGGACGATGAACTTGATGCGTTTCTGAACTTCGGTGATCTCTTCGGGCAGCGAAGTCTGGCGCAGTTTTACGCGAGCGCCGGCTTCATCGATGAGATCGATGGCCTTGTCGGGCAGGAAGCGATCCGGGATGTAGCGGTTGGAGTGGGAGACCGCGAAGCGGATCGACTCGTCCGTGTAGCTGACCGCGTGGAACTTCTCGTAACGCTCCTTGATCCCGCTCAGAATCTTGACGGCATCGTCTTCACCTGGAGGCGGTACTTTGACGGATTGGAAGCGGCGCTCGAGCGAACGGTCCTTCTCAATCGACTTGCGGTACTCGCCCGGCGTTGTGGCGCCGATGCACTGGATCTCTCCCCGCGAGAGGGCGGGCTTGAGAATGTTGGCGGCATCGAGGGAACCTTCGGCCGAGCCGGCGCCCACCAGGGTGTGCAACTCATCGATAAAGATGATGGAGTTTTGCGACTCCATCAGTTCCTTCATAATCGTTTTGAGACGTTCTTCGAACTGGCCACGATACTTGGTACCGGCCACGATCAGGGATAAATCCAACGCTAGGATGCGCTTATCCGCCAGGAAGGAGGGCACATCGCCATCGGCGATACGCTGCGCCAAACCCTCCACTATTGCGGTTTTTCCCACACCGGGCTCACCGATCAGGACGGGATTGTTCTTGGTGCGGCGGCAGAGAATCTGCACCACGCGCTCCAACTCAGACTCGCGTCCGACCAATGGATCCAATTGGTTATCCATGGCGGCCTGAGTGAGATCACGGGAAAACTCGCTCAATAGGGACGATTCGCGGGAGCGCTGAGGCTGAGCCTTTTCCTGGGAGGTGCGAGCCAGTTCTTCGCGGACACTGGAAAGACGAAGTCCCCGCTCATGAAGGATTTCCGCGGCAAAGCACTTCTCTTCGCGCAGGAGGCCGAGAAGCAGATGTTCGGTGCCGATGTGCTTGTGGGAGAGGCGCTCCGCCTCTTCTGCGGCGTAAGCAAGCACCCGCTTGCACTCATTGCTCAGCGGCAGGTCCACTGAGGTGGAAACCTTTTCCCGGATGGTGGTGTGGCCCTCGATCTGCTTGCGAATGGATTCTACCGAAGCGTGCGAGCGCAGGAACCGGTTGGTCAGGGCCTTGTCTTCGCGCAAGAGTCCGAGCAGCAGGTGCTCCGTTTCAATATAAGGAGAACCAAACTGGCTCGCTTCATAGCGTGCGAAGAAAATTACCCGTCTGGCTTTTTCCGTGTACCGTTCAAACATTTTCCCTCTCCCAGGCCCGGGGAACGCAAATCAGCACCGCATCACCTTACCACCGATGTGGAGCCAGGTCTGTGCCCAACCCGACCTATTCTCCCGTTGCTGTCCCCACTACGCTGGCGGGAACCTGTAACCCTCAGCTAGGAGCACGCAATGTGCCAAACTCAGATGCCCAACCTCCTGCGGAATATTTACCGTCAAAACCGAAGTCCCAAATCAGGCCGTCAGCACCTCCGGCGAGACCTCCTCCAGCCGCCCTCGCTCCAGCCGAAGAACGCGATCACAACGTCGCGCAAACGCAAGGTTATGGGTGGCTATAAGGGAGGTCAAACCGTAGTCGCGATGAAGCCGAGCGATCAATGCAAACACCGCCTCGGCGGTCTGGTTATCCAAATCGCCGGTAGGTTCGTCCGCCAGCAGCAGCTGCGGACGAGTAACCAATGCCCTGGCGATCGCAACTCGCTGTTGCTCGCCACCGGAAAGCTCGCCAGATCGATGATACGCCCGGTTCTGTAAACCCACCTCGCGCAACCACTGCAGGGCTTCGGATTCGGCTTCGCGCCGATGACGTCCCCGTACCAGCAGGGGCATGGCCACATTCTCAACCGCGGTGAATTCCGGCAGCAGATAATGAAACTGCCAGACGAACCCAATCTCGCGGTTGCGAAAATCCGCTGCCGCTTCTTCGGAGAGCGATCGCAAGTCTTCTTTGGCGCAGTATACGTCACCTTCCGAAGCCCTATCAAGCGCGCCCAGGATGTGCAACAGGGTACTCTTGCCCGCGCCCGACTGGCCTACGATAGCGACCATCTCGCCATGCTTGACTCCCAGCGATAAGTTTTCAAAGACCACCAGATCCGAACTGCCGGAACGAAAAACCTTCTTGAGTTTTTCTCCGTGCAACACTTCGTGTTGTAGATATAGATGCAGATCGGACTCCAATGGTTACGAATTAGCCCCCGCGGCTACACCTTGCAGAGCCGCATCAAATCTGCTCGATTCTCACTTCTTTAATACCTGATTACAAGACTTTTTCTTTGTCAAAAATTGTCGAAAGTTCCGGTAGAAGTAACTGCAGGAGTAGCGAGCACCTGACGTGCCAAATTTCGCGGGCCCGCTAACAGCCACCGCAAGTGTTTGCCACCGAATTGCAACCGGCAGGTTAGAGAATCTCTCGCCTTGCGATACACGCTCGACAGCCCGGGAATACAGCAATCCCATTACTCGTAGCGCAGCGCTTCGGCAGGATAAATGCGTGCCGCTGATATGGAGGGATAGATGGTGGCCACAAGGGAGATAGCCAGGGATACCGCAGCCACGATCAGGCCGTCGCTGAGGCGGGGTGCAAAGGGCACATAGTCGATGGAATACACCTCCGGCGAAAGCGAAATGAAGTGATAGTGGCCACTGGCCCAGGACGCGGCAAAGCCGATGATGAGTCCGATGGCGGTGCCGACGATCCCAATCAAGAGTCCCTGAAAGACAAAAATATTGCGGATTTGTGCCCTGCGAGTTCCCATCGAGCGGAGTACGGCGATGTCGCGGGTCTTCTCCATAACCATCATGATGAGCGAGATGAGGATGTTAAGCGCCGCCACGAACACGATCAGACCGATAGTGATGAAGGTAACCACCCGCTCCAGGCGCAAGGCGCGGAACAGGGAACGGTTCTGTTCCATCCAGTTTGTAGACTGAAAGCCTTTGCCTGCGGCGTGTTCAAGTTCGCGTGCGATTTCTCCGGCTTTGTAGATGTCATCCACCTTGAATTCCAGCACTGAGACCACATCGCCCAGGCCTTCCAGTTTCTGCGCCTCGGAGAGGCGAGTAAACCCCCAACTGGCATCGTAGTCGTAGAAACCGGAGTTGAAGATACCGACAACTTTGAAGCGAACGTACTTGGGCGTCAGGCCGAAAGGCGTGAGCTCACCCTGCGGACTAGTGACTAAGACTACTGAGCCCACGGTCGCGCCCAGATCATCTGCCATGTCTTTGCCGAGAATGATTGGGGGCATCGCCGCGACGCGCGCCTGCACGGCGGACAGATCGTCAGGTTGAGAAGAATTCGATGGCGATGTTGTGGCGCGAGATTCGGGTGCTGCCGGCATCGGAGTGCTGGTCTGATTAAGCGGCTCGCTGGAGCCAATCTTGACACTTTGCAGAAGATCGCTGACTTGCCGCTCGTAATTAGGGATCACTCCTTTAAGCACAGCGCCGCGAGCGCGTGATCCGCGGGAGATAAGCACCTGATCGTAGATGGCGGGTGCGCCGGCGACCACGTGTGGCGTTTTGACCAGGCGAGTGAGCAGCTCCTGCCAGTTGCGGATGCCGTCGTTTTCGATGCGCAGCAGGTTGATATGAGAAGAGGAACCGAGCAGGCGATCCTGCAGGTCCTGGCGGAAGCCATTGTTGATGGCCAGGGCGATGACCAGGGAAGCGACTCCCGCCGCGACGCCAGCGATGGAGATGGCAGTGATCACGCCGATCACCGCCTGACGCCGTTTCGCGCGTAAATAGCGCGCCGCCACGAAAAGTTCAAAGCGCATAAATTGCTAGCGAGTCGAGTATACAGTTATTGGGTTTGGCGCTCAGCAGTCAGCAGTCAGGCGAGCACTCAGCCACCGTCATGTCGACCGCGCGATTGGATTGCTCGCAATCCAATCGCGCGTGGAGGAAACCTTGCTTTTGGGAGCTGGCCAGCAGTCGCCGGGCGAAAACGCAAGATCCTTCGACTCCGCGCCCGCGACCCGCAGAAAACGCGGGTCGGAAAAAGCAAGACGGGCGCGTCGCTCAGAATGACACTCGAGAGTTCCTGAGGAGTCGCGCCTTTCAAAGCAGAGCCAACCACGTATCCCACTCAAGCCAGCGGAGGGCTTGAGTGGGCCACCCGAACCCGCGCGAAGTTTCGTCCAGAGGACGAGTCGAGCTTCGCTCGACCTGGACGGACGGAGCGTCCGTCCCCACGTACTTGGTGCGCTGAACTACAGCCTTGGCAAGAACGTTGGCACGTCCTTCTGATACTGGCGGTATTCGTCGCCGAAGCGCTGCTCGAGCTCCGCATCTTCGCGCCGAACCATAAATGCGCCGGTGATGAGGGCAAAGCCCGTCAGTCCGAAGAGAACGGCCAGCCCGGTTCCGATGCTCCAGCCGAGCATTTCGCAGACGTGGCCGAGGTAAATCGGATGGCGCAGACGGCGGCGTATGCCCGTCACGACCAGATGTTGCGAGTGGCGATCGGGAGCGAGTTCCGCATGTCCGGAGAGTTGCAGTGGGGAGAAGCCGCGGCGGCCGCGCGCATAAAGATAGATTCCTAGAGCGATCAACAGCCCTCCTGGGATCCAGGCAAGATGCGAATTGTAGAGAGCAATTTTTCGAAACGGCCAAGTGATGGCGCCGAGGACGACCCACATTGCCATCCAGAGTGGCAGCAGGAATTGATAGACGGGGCGTCCTGCGCGGAGCCGCTCGCGCCAGGAGTCGGCGCGGGGATGGATGAGTAGCCAGAAAGAAGGCACGGTCGCGTAAATGACGCAAGCCACCCAGCCGAGGGTGCGCAAGAGCATGGAGGGATTGTAGCGAAGTGGATCGGGTGAAGGGTGATCGGGTGAAGTAAAAACCCCACCCAAGCTCGGCTTGAGTGGGGCACCCTCAGGGTTCGTAGGTGTGCTGCGATCCCTCTACTTTCCCCGGATCACGGTTTTGGCTGAGGCTTGATTATCGAAGCGGTCGTACACGCGCACCACGATCACGTGCTCGATCGGAGCGGCAGCTTCTGCGTTCTTCACATTTCGCACCGGCCCCGCGGAATGCGGAGTGGTAACTGCCCCAGTGGGAGGATCGTCCGCCAGCGCACTTCCACCTTCAGAGAGCGGCACGTTGAAGTCGTAGTTCTCGATACGGTAATCGGAAATTTGGCCCACGGGCTCGATAAGCTGCCAGTCGCCGGCATCAACGGAATATTCGGCGCGTTGAATAGGAGAGAAAGTGTCTTCGGCGCGGAACACAACATGAACCGAGTTGCCGTTCAGTTGTCCCGTGAGCCTTTGAATTTGGGGAGGCGTGGTATCGACCTCGAAGCGAGAGCTCTCCTTGACGTCGGTGAGGGCGCCTTCGGAATGCGAGGGGGCATCGGAGGCGACGACCAGAATGGTGTAGCCGCCATCGGGCAGAAGGGCGGCATCGAAGGAGTAGTACTTGTCGGTAAGCTCATCCTTCAGCAGCTTCCAGCGGGTCTCGCCGTCTCCCCGATAGTAGAGGGAATAGACCAGGTCATCATCGTTATCGTCGTGGGCAGTCCAGCGCACGGCAATCGAGTGCGGATCGCGAACCGCAGTGGGAGTGGCGTCGAAGTGCGCTGCAGCCGGCGAAGAGGGTCCTGGACCCACGCTCACCGATTCCTGTACCGCCAAGGGCTTGCTGGCGGATTGAAAGCGCGCTCCTGTCTGAACGTAGACGTCATCCACTTCGGGAGCGACATTCTTGGGGAGGTAATTGATCAACACGCTGTCGAGCGTGGTGGGCGGACTGGCGGGATGCAAAACCGCTTTCCATTGCAGAAAGCGTGCAGGGGGAGTCGTGAGTGGGGCTTCGTTCGGCAGATCAACTTTTTTCCACGGACTCCAGTTACGGTCAGGATTATCGACGTTGCCGCTGCGGGCGAAGAGTTCGTAATTTCCGGTGGCGCGCACCTGCGCGCGTCCCCAGCGCGAGAAAATCTTGGCGTCGAGGACATCGCTTTCAAAGCTGCCGTCGGCGTCAGCTCTTCCACTCAGCAAAAAGATTTTCCCCAGATTACTGGTAGCCAGATAGAGACCGCCATTCGGAGCGGGGCAGATACCGGTGACCTGGCTGGCACTGGCCTTGCCCATGTCGGTGAAGCGGTCTTCGGACTCGACCTCGAAAATGCGCCCACGGTTTCCAGTTCCGGCCAACAGGCGTCCGTTGCGATCGAAGCCCAGCGAATAGACGAGGTCGTCGTGCGAACTCCATATGCGCTTGGGCGAGCCGTCCGGAGCAATGCGGTAAATCTCGGCGCCGCCGCTGGTGGAGAAGGGTGACAGGCCGGGAGTGGATCCAAGGACCGGCCCGGTCGGACCACCCACGCCCAAAACCGAGGCGCTTCCAGCGCTGGAGACCGGTGGTCCGGTGGGGATTGCCGGAGGAATGCTGGGAAATGTCAGTCCCTGGGGACGCTTCTCGCCTACACCCGCAGCAAAGACGTTGCCGGCGGGATCGATCGCCAGGGCAGTGATCTCTTTCTTAGGCGCGCTGTAGAGAACAAAAGCCTCTCCGGTCGGCGAGATGCGGTAGATAAGCCCGCTGCCATCGGAGCCGGCGATTACGTTGCCTTGTTTGTCTATCGCCAGCACGCGAATGTGCGCTTCGTCGCTCTTGAAGAAGAGCACAGCGTTGCCGTCTTTCTCGATGCGGAAGACTTCTCCCCGATCTCCGGTAGCAACATAGAGGCGGTCCTGATTATCCAGTGCGAGTGACCATATGTACTTCGTCTTGGGGTCAAACCAAACGCTAGCGCTGTAAGAAGCGTCCGTGGACAAGGAGGCCGGCTTATCGTTACTAGTGCGCCCTTCTGATTTCTCTGCTGGTGTTTGCGGATTCTGCGGAGCTGGCGAGGCTGCAGTGCGGACGATCTTATAAACCTTCCCGTCGGGAGACGTAGCGGCATAGATGGTGCCATCGTTGGCGATGGTTAAGGCCTGAACTTCCAACTCACGCGGTTCAAAGATGATGGTTGTCTCTCCCTTGGGAGTAACGCGGTAAATCCGCGCCGGTGCACCCGCGGCGGCGAAGACGTTTCCCTGGTTGTCACTTGCCACCGCCCATATATAGGTGGAAGGAGTGGTGGTCAACGGATTGACGGCGGGAGCCAGCTCAAGAATGCCATCGCTGCGGATGGCGACGCCCTTGGCAGTGCCTTTTTCGAACTCGTCGTAACGCGATTGAAACCACGTGCGTGTACCGTCAGCATGAGCCAAATCAACAGGGATGAGAAAGAACAGCAGAAGAGCGACAACAAATTTTGACATTGGAATCCTGTGCAGAAATCTAGCGTACCACGAGACGGCGGTCGTGAACGAAGGGGCTGATGGGCGAAAGCAGGTCCCTCGCTTCGCTCGGGATTTCGCCTGCAGGCTCCCGCCAGGCTCACGCCTGCAAAACAGCTCAACGTACCACGAGAGGGTGCTGAACGAAGCGTGTGAGGCGTCGAGGCTGCGCCTCGACCTGAACGGACGGGACGTCCGTTCCCACGTGCTTCCTACCCCCCGACAAAAGATGGCGGAATTCGTTGGGTGAGACTCACCATTCCCGATTCGTCACCAATTATTTTTTGATGCGTTTAAGAAGCGAAAGAAATCGCCGCAGGCCCATGCAGGGAGTAACATTAGCTGCGTCCCTGTGGTTCCAGGGGGCCCGGACAGTTCCGGGTCTGGCCACGCGATTCCTTCTTTAAAGCGCTTTGGTGGGTTATGCCGGAGTCCAGTGCACGCCAGCGAGTGGACTTGCAGCCTGGGGATAGCCTCGTCGGCTTGAAGGTGGGGCGTTACCTGATTCGCGCCCGTGTGGGTTCGGGCGGGATGGGCGAAGTCTATTGTGCGGATGACTCAGTCCTGAAGCGGACGGTTGCTCTGAAGCGCGTCACGCCGGCTTTCTCTGGCGACCTTGAGTACCACGAGCGCTTCCTTAAGGAAGCCGAACGCGCTTCCAAAGTCTCCGACCAGCACATCGCTGCTGTCTACGACGTGCTCCAGGAGCGCGGAGAAGTCTTCCTGGTCATGGAGTACGTGGAGGGTCGCACCCTGCGGCAACGAGCCGCGGAGCCGCTGAGTATCGCGGAGTTCTTCGACATCGCAGAGCAGTCATTGCAGGCGCTCGTGGTGGCCCATGAGAGGGGCATTCTTCACGGGGATATCAAGCCGGAAAACATCATGCTCACCCAATCGAAGGTGGTGAAGATTCTGGATTTCGGCTTGGCCAGGCAAATTCCGCGTGCCGGCTCTGCGCCGGGCGAGAATCCTACAACCAGCGAAGCCCGTGCGCTTACTGGAACGCCTGCCTACATGGCGCCGGAAATTCTGCTGGAGCAACCGCCCGACCAGCGGGCAGATATTTTTTCAATGGGGGTCGTGTTCTATGAGGTGCTGACGAGGGAGAGTCCATTCCGCGCCGACAGTTTCGTGGGCACCACCGACCGCATCCTGCGCGAAGATCCGCCGGCAATCCGCCGCTTCAATCCTGCTGTGCCGCGCGGCCTGGAGCGGGTGATCTTCAAGATGTTGGCCAAGCCGCCCGGGCAGCGGTATGCGAGCGCGACGGACGTGCTGACAGATTTGCGGCAGGTGCGGGAGGGCGCGGCCGGGCCTGCGTTCAGAACCAGGACAGAGCGTCTGCGGTTCTGGGGACTGCTGGCTGTCGTGGCATTACTGGTGCTTGTGCTGGCATTCACGCTGGTGGAAAAAATGAAGCGGCAGAGGCCGCCGGGCGGGGAGCGGGCAGCGCTCGCTCCGGCAGGCCGTTACCTGGCCGTTCTCCCCTTCCAAGCAATTAATGGGGACGATAAGACTCGCGCCTTTTGCTACGGGCTTACGGAAACGCTGACCAACAAACTGTCGCAGCTAACGCAGAAGCATGCTCTGCAGGTCGCCCCGGCGAGCGAAATACGGGGGCAGCAGATCACTTCGGCGGAAAAGGCGCAGGCCATCCTGGGGGCGAACCTTGTGCTGGAAGGAAGTCTGCAGCAAGCGGGCGACAAGATGCGGGTCAACTACAGCCTGGTCGACGTCCACTCGCACAAGCAACTTGGAGGCGATACCCTGACCGAGCTGGCTGCCGACTCGTTCGCGTTGGAAGATCAAGTGGTGGAGAGCGTTCTCAATAAGCTCGAGGTTGAACTGGGAGCCGAAGAACGCCGCACGCTGGCGGGACATGAAACCTCGCCTGCCGCTCACGATTTTTATGTGCGCGGACGAGGATACCTGCAGGAATACGAGAGGCCGGAAAACATCGACAATGCGATTACGGAGTTCCGGCACGCCCTCGACAGTGATCCCAATTATGCGCTGGCTTATGCGGGACTGGGTGAGAGCTACTGGCAGCAGTATCAGCACACCCACCAGACGGATTGGATCGCCAAAGCTACGAACGCTTGCCAGCAGGCGGTGAAGCTGGGTCCGACTCTGGCGAATGGCTATACCTGCCTGGGGATGGTCTATAACGAGACCGGGCAATATGAAAATGGCGCCAAGCAGTTCCAGCGCGCTCTGGAGCTGGACGGGACGAGCGATGACGCCTATCGCGGATTAGCCTACGCTTATGAGCACCTGAATCGTCCGGGCGATGCGGAAGACACGTACAAACGCGCCATCGCCATGCGGCGCAATTACTGGGCGGGGTACAACTGGCTGGGGAGCTTCCTGTATCGCCACGGCCGGTATGCGGAAGCGGTGGACATGTTCAAACAAGTGATCGCGCTGGCGCCGGATAGCTTCCTCGGCTACAGCAACCTGGGTGCCGCTTATCTGGTATCGGGCAGCTACAATGAGGCAGTCCAGAACCTGGACCGATCCGTGGCCATTCGGCCGACGGCGCGAGCGTACAGCAACCTGGGTGCGGCTCATTTTTATTTGCGACAGTTTGGAGAAGCGGCCAGCAATTATGAGAATGCGGTAACGCTCGATCCGCGCAGATCCTCTCTGCAAGGGAATTTGGCGGAAGCCTACTATTGGGTTCCGGGAAAGCGGCAAGAATCCCTGGCCATATTCCGTAAAGCACTGGAACAGACGCGGGAGGACTTGAAGGTCAATCCGCGGGATGGCATGACACTGAGCGAGTTGGCGTTCTATTCTGCCGCCCTGGGGGATGCTAATGGCTCGCAGGCCTATTCCAGGCAGGCGCTAGCGGTGGGAGCCAGCGATCCGGAAGTATTGCTGAAAATTGCGCAGGCGGCAGCCTTTTTGAGGCAAGATACACTTTGCATCGAGTATTTGAGGCGTGCGCTTGAGAGAGGATTGCATCCGCGCAGCGTCAGGGAAAATCCCAGCTTTGACCGTTTGCAGTCGAATTCGCAGTTTAAAGCAGTTGTGGGCCAGTAGCGTCAGTGATTGTCCAAACCCAGGAACCAGCCAATAACAAAGTAAAGGAGGGGAAATATGGCGGCAGAACCGACTCCATTTGCGAAAATTCAGGAAGCCGTAGTCACGGTCCTCGATGCCTCCGGCAACGTGAATCAGGACGCTGTAACCCTCAACAATGGAGATCAGATTTACTGGACTTCGACCCGTGGCATTGGAGATTGCTGGATTGTCTTCCCATCTGTGAAAAAGAGTCCGTTAGGCGGGCAGGCTGCTGTCCAGCTATTGCGGGACGGAGGGACGATAGGTCCATTTCCGATTAAGGGCAAAAAGAGAACAGGCTATAAGTACTCGGTCATCGGGCTCGAAGACTCGAATGACCCCACGATCATCGTGGACAACTAAGCCGTTCGGGTCTCTCAGGCCATTTCCAAATTGGGTGGGATGATACTCGGTCCTAACGATGAAGAAAGAGGAGGAACGAGTATGAAGAAGAAGTGTGGGTTCTCACGAACCTGTCGATTGGTGTTCCTTACCGCAGGTGTGCTGTGTCTCGCAGTGTCCGTCGACTGGGCTCCCCGAGCGGTCCCGGCTATTATCGCCGGACCGGTTCTGGCCGTAGACACCACCAACTGCCAAGACCTTCAAGGCGCGAAGATCGTCATCAGCGGTAACCAAGGAGGTTTGAAGAATCCAAAGCACAAGTGCGTAATCGTTCACGTCGGCAATGGAGAAAAAGAGATTGTCTGGAGTGTAGATGCAGGAACGAGTGAAGCTTGGGTTCTCTTTAGAACCGCCTCTCCCTGTAAGGATAACCACAAGCCACATCCCCAACCTGGGCATGACGACAAGTGCGAACTAAGCGATGCCGTGATACAGCAAGCGAGGGATCCAGAGATCAAACACGTGGAGTGCACTTATTCGATCAAGGGCACTCAGGGAACGAACAGTGATCCAACGATCATCGTGGACAATTAGGGACACGGGGCAATCGGGAAAGTTGTAATCGGGTAATTTCAGAACCGCAGACCCGTATTCGTGATGGGATGAAACGCAAGATCCTTCGCCTCCGCGCCCGCGACCCGCGAAAAGCGCGGGTCGGAAAGCCAAGGCGGGCGCGTCGCTCAGGATGACAGTTGGAGGTCATGAAGCTGGGCTTGGTTAGCGAACTGGGTTTGGTTAGCGAACAAACTACCCCGCCAAGCTTTGCTTGAACGGGGCACCCTCAGGGATATCGGGTGGTCGTGTGATCGGCGATCGCGAGATCTGAAGACCCGGACCCTAGCGCACATTCACGGTAATGATCTGCGCGCCAGAAACCACAAAGTCCAGGGGCGTCGATGCCTCGTTCACCGCGGACTCTCCCAGGACTACCATGTCCTGCGTGCCGCGCATGCCGTCCATCACGTTCATGATCGACAGCGGGACGCTGGGCATGATCTTGTCTTCCACCATGGCTTCGGGATTGGCCTCCAAAAGCGAGACATAGAGCTTGTAGTTGGAGCGTTCGTTGTTAAGCATGGAGATGGTGGAAGCCAGGTCGAGGCGGCGCGAGGTGGGCGCCATGCGACGCATGCGGTCGATGGTGTCGCCATCGCTCACCAGGATGCGCAGCGTGCCCTTGGGAGCCGAGGTGGGAATGCGGACGGGAATCTTGCGCACGATACGCTCGCCGCGATAGGGCCGCAGAGCGGCTTCGACCACGATGTCATCGCCGGGACGGGCTTCGGTGACGTCAGTGCGGGCGCCCTCCAGGCGTGCCCAGCGGCGCTCGGGCACCAGGTCGAGATCGAGTTGAACGCTCTTGATGTCGGGCTTGGCGTAGGGATTGTCGTAGATGCGCCCGAAACGCTCGCCGAGAGAAAGGGCAACGCTGGCGGCAGTGGGCGTGCCGCTATCGGTGGGCGAGAACATGTCCTGCATCTTGACTTCGGGGTAGCCGTTTACGTCGATTCGTCCCTGGAAGCGGTAGGTAACATCCTCGCCGTACTCATTCAGCCCCTGCAGGACGCTGTAGGCGGTAGCCATCACCGCAACCGGAGTGAGGCGCGCGTTGTTCAGCACCGAATAATGGAAATTGCGGGGCTTGGAAATGCCGTGGACGGTCAAGGTCACCGGGATCATATCCGGCTCCTTGCTGAAGCGGCCGAGTATGCCGGAGCTGCGATCCTGAACGAAAGAACCAACCTGCTCGGTGGTGTTGATGATCTTGAAGGCGTTGAGCGGCGAGGGTAGTGTCGCCACCACGTTGGCCTTGGTCATCGGGATATCGACCTGGCCGAACTTCAACAGCGGATGGCCGCAGGCCAGCAGGTGGTCGGCATCGACATAGGTGACAGTGCAGGTGGCCGCAATATTGAGGTCGCCCTCGACCAAGACCGCACTGACCGCGGAGCCGGGCTCTAGGGGCTCAGGCTGCGGCTGATGGCTGGCCGAACCAATGCCCATCACTGGAACAATTCCAGCCGACGCAAACTGACTCTGAAAACGGCGAACTGCATCTTCCGAGAAGCCATTGAAGACCAGCGGAGTGTCGATGGGGGTCATCATGCTGGCGAGGTTGGCCAGCGAGGTTGACGGGAGACCCGGTCCGGAGGTCTTTTCCAATACCTGCGCGGCAGGAGGGGTATTGCTGGCATCGGCGGGCGGCGCGGAGCGATCCAGTTCGTCAATCTCCATCATCTGGGCGATTGGGGTCACTCCGGCAATGGGCTCTTTGGAAAATTCGCCGATGCGATAGGCGAGCGCCCCGACCAGCTTGCCGTCGATGTACACCGGGCTACCGCTCATCCCGGCGACAACGCCGGTGTATTCAGGCTTGGAACCCTTGAGCCGAATCAGGATCATGTCCTGCTTGGGCCCGATGGCGTTGTTGAGAACGCCCAGGACTTCGATATCCATGGGTTCCGGGTTGGCACCCTGAAAGACCGTGAGGGCATAGCCCTTCATACCCGGATGGATTTCGGAAACCGGCATAGTGGCGACTGCAGGTTTCCCCTGTGCTAACGCCGGCATCAAAGTTAGCAGATACCCGACGAGAGCGAAGACGAAGAGTGGCTGAGTTTTTCTCATACCGCTGGTATGTGACCTCGAAGGTTCGGAGCGTACTTGCAAACACCATAACAAACACAAAAGGACGTACGCTTGACGGAAAGAACTGCTCAGGGAGCTGCTCTTTCGCGCCCGGTGAGGGGGAGTACACCCAAATGAAAAAGCAGATTTGAGCAGCTATACTAACACAGAAAAATACCGCGTAGCGTCACTTAACGAATACAACGGATAAAAAAATGTGGTCGATGAAAATTATTCCCATGGCAGGCAGGAGTCTTTTGAATAGCTTCGTGTTGCTGGTCCTAGGGGGCCTGTTGGCGCTGCCTTCGGCCGCTCAGAGTCAGGGTTCAGCGCCGAGCAGTACGCCCAAGCCCCAGGCGCAGGCGCCGGCGGAAGCTGGCGGTCCCGAGGGAGACGTGGGCCCCATCATCCTTCCCAAGAAGAAAGAGGACGATGCGCCACCACCCCCACCCGCTCGCACCACTCCCAAGCAACCGGAGGGCATGCCCGACTTCTCGATCCGGGTGGATGTACCTGTGGTCAATGTGCCGGTTACCGTAGTTACGAAGGACGGCCAATTCATTCCCGGGCTGAAGAAGGAGAACTTCAAGATTTTTGAGGACGGTCAGCCGCAGCAGATCAGCAATTTTGGGGTCTCGGAAGCGCCGATTACGGCGGTGCTGCTGGTGGAGTTCGCTTCGACCGCGTACCGTTTCATGTATGACGCGCTGAACGCCTCCTACACATTTGCCAGTACGCTGAAGCCCCAGGACTGGATTGCGGTGGTGTCGTATGACATGAGGTCGCACATCATCACCGACTTCACCCAGGACAAACGCGAGGTCTATGCCGCGCTGGGGCAGTTGCGGATTCCGGGGTTCAGCGAAACCAACCTCTTTGACGCGCTCTATGACACGCTGGACCGGCTGGACCGGATCGAGGGCCGGAAGTATGTCATCCTGATTGCCAGCGGGCGCGACACCTTCAGCAAGCTCACCTTCGACAAGATGCTGAAGAAGGTGCGCGAGACCCCCAACGTGCAGATCTACACCATCAGCACCGGCGAAGCTTTCCGCATGTGGCTGGACTCGGTGGGCGGAAGCTACTTCGGCGTGCAGCAGTATCTGCTGGATCTGATGCAGGCAGATAACGAGATGAATGCTTACGCCAAGCTCACCGGAGGCCGGTGGTACAAGCCGCGGTTTGAGGGCGAGCTGCCGGAGATCTTTCGCGATATCGCGTCCAATATCCGCAACGAATACACGATCGCTTATCACCCCACGAACGCCAAGCTCGACGGCACCTATCGCAAACTGAAGGTGGAGCTGACAGCGCCTGATGGCGGGCCCCTGAAAGTGCGAGATCAGAAGGGCCACGACCTGAAATTCATGGTGATTGCGCGTGAAGGCTATACGGCGAAGCACCAGGTGGAATAAAGGAAGCACTCAGCAATCAGCGGTCAGCAATCAGTAAGATCTTGAGCGTGCCCCATCCTCGCCGTCTTTTTGCCAGGGTGGGGTGTTTTGTTTGAACTGGGTCTCAGGATTTTTCGGGACGAGAGCGTTACCCATCAGTGCATGTGGAATATCAGGTCCAGCAGGAAGGGGCAGGCTACTCCCACGAAGACCACCAGCGCCGTCTTGATTCCAGGTTCGCGATTGACTTCGGGGATGAGGTCGGAGGCGGCGACATAGAGCGTAACTCCCGCTGAAATTGGCAGACCCACTGAGACTGCGCCGCGCGTGAAGGCCATGGTGGTCACGCCGAGCATAGTGGCCAATCCCAGCAACGCGGCTGATCCCCAGGCGACGCGGCGGCTGCGTCCCGCAGCCAGCATCACGGAAGCGATGGTGAAGCCCTCGGGAATTTTGTGCAGGAATACCGCAAAGAAGATGATCCAACCCAGCCAACTGGCAACCAGGAACCCGGAGGCGATCGCGATGCCGTCGAAGAAGGTGTGGATGGCGAGGCCGCCGACCACGGAATAGGTCTTATGGGAGTGCACAAATGCTTCGCGGTGCGTCTCCTCGCCGAAATGAAAGTGCGGAGTGACCGTGTGCTCGAAGAAGTGCACGATCAGATAGCCCAGCAGGATCAGAAGTGCCGCACTGTCGCCGCGCAGGCGGACGCTCTCGGGAAACATCTCTGCCAGCGCGGTGGCCAGCATGAAGCCCGATCCCAGAGCCACAAAGTATTTCAGATAGTGGCGCTCCCAACTCTTGCGCACGATCACGCCGCCACCGAAGATATTGGCCGCGGCGGCGGTAAGGCCGAGGAGAAAGCTGATCGCAATGGGACTCATGTGGCGGGGAGCAGGGTATCAGCCGGGGGAGGGAGTTTCCAAGTGCTTGCCGGTGCGGTGCAAAGCTAAGAAAAACGCGAGATCCTTCGACTGCGCGCCGCGACCCGCGCAGAACGCGGGTCGGAAACCTACACGGGGGCGTCGCTCAGGGTGACATTTCATGGGATTCGTCCTGCGTAAGGGGTTCAGTCCTGTGCTAGGCTGTGGGGCACACAAAAAGCTGTCGAGGCTGCGCCTCGACCTTCCCACCCTAGCCAAAAGACGGCGAGGATGGGGCACCCACCCAATTTCCCGCTCTATTTGGGGCATAGAGGAGAAGTCGTGAATCTTACATCCAAGGGCAAGGCGCGAGTTCTGATTGCCGTCTTCGGCGTCATGGTCATCACAGCGGCGCTAATGCCGACGGCCACACAGGCACAACTGTTTTCGAAGCAGTTTTCCGCCGACATGAGCATGAAGACTCCTCACGGTGTCCAGACCGGCAAGATCTATGTCGGGGACCAGAAAATTCGCTGGGACATGAACACGCAGGGACATCAGGGCGAGATGATTACCGATGCCGCCGCCAAAACCGCGTACATGATCATGCCGCAACAAAAGATGTACATCGAATACAACATGAGGGACGCGCAGCGGCAGGGAGCCATTGACTGGTCGCAGATGAAGCACTTTGACCCCAACAATCCCTGCGCCACCTCTGAGGATTACACCTGCAAGAAGGTAGGCAGCGAGAGCGTGAATGGTCGCAGCTGCGACAAGTGGCTGTTCACATCCAAGACAGAGCCCAGCAAGACCACCACCGCCTGGATCGACCAGAAGCTGCATTTTCCCGTGCGCAGCGAGACCAGCAACGGAGTGGAATGGAACCTAGCCAACATCCAGGAAGGATCGCAGGATGCATCGCTGTTCCAGGTGCCGGCCGGGTATAGGAAGTTCGATATGGGGGCGATGGGAACGCGGCAGCCGCAGTAAGCCACGGATTACACGGAAGCCGCGGATTACACGGATTTTCACGGATTAGAATCATGAGACCCCTGAGCGGGATCAGGGAACTTGTGGAGATTGAATCAGAGTGGAATCCCGGACAAAAAACCTCGGCCAAGCTGCGCTTGAACGGGGCACCCTCAGCAGTTTCTTGACAACGGACAGCGTAGATTGGGGACGAAGATCGGAACTGAATAGAACTCTCTGATTCCTAATCCGTGAAAATCCGTGGAACCCGTGGCTCTCTTCACCCGCTGTGCCGAATGTGCAGCACATCGCCGTCTTTCACGATGTAGTCTTTGCCCTCCAGGCGCAGGGTGCCTTTGGCGCGGGCGTTGGCTTCCGATCCGGCTTCGAGAAGCTGATCCCAGTGAATCGTTTCGGCGCGAATAAAGTGCTTCTCGAGATCGGAATGAATCGCGCCCGCCGCCTCCACGGCGCGCGTGCCGCGAGGGACGGTCCAGGCGCGGCATTCGTCCTCGCCCACGGTAAGGAACGAGATCAGCCCCAGCAGCTCGTAGGTCTTGCGGATCAGGCGCACCAGCCCGCTCTCCTTTAATTTGTAGCTGGCGAGAAAATCGGCGGCGTCCTCGTCGGACATCTCGGCCAGCTCGGCTTCCACCTTGCCGCAGACCGCGGTCGCGCCGGTGTTGGGATGCGCGGCCAGCTCGGCGATCGCGAATTTTGCGACGGCTTTTTCCAGGTCCTCGCCCAGGTTCTCGCTTTCGGAGATGTTCAATACATAAAGGATGGGCTTCTCGCTCAGGAACATGAAGCCGCGGATGCGCTTTTTGTCCTCGGGGGTCATCTCCATCTGGCGCAGCGGCTTTTCTTTTTCCAGCCAGGCCTGGGCGTGCTTGAGCAGCTCGTGTTCTTTTTCGAGCTCGGGATTTCGCATCTTCTTCAGATCTTTTTCCAGGCGCTCCTGCCGC